>JAHFDV010000030.1 GCA_023248815.1 Myxococcales bacterium | reverse complement strand
CTCTCCCTCGTCCTCCTGCACATTGCGGTCAACGGGCCACGCCTCCGCGCAGACGCCATTCGTCTCGCGAAGGCGAAGAGCGCGCAGCTCGTCGTGTGCGGGCACTCGCACGTGCCGTTCATCGGAACGGATCGCGAGATCCTGATGTTCAACCCGGGCTCGATCGGCCCGCGTCGTTTCCAGTTGCCGATTCTCTTCGGCGTGCTCGAGATCGCGAACGGCACGTTGGATCTACGCCACATGAGCTGCGAGACGGGCGAGAAGTGGGTGCCCGTCCGCCGCGCAAGCGTGTGAACGCAAGCTCGCCCTCACCAAGGATGCTTGCCGAGGTCATCGGCATGCCCATCATGGAAGAATCCGGCCGTGGGTCCCATCGGTCCGAGAGTCGCGAGGCGCACCGCGATCTCTGCGCCCTCACCAACGGTGCGATACCCCTGGTGGTCGTTCAGATCGGTGCCGACGTAGCCCGGATTCGCCGCGTTCACCTTGATGCCATGAGCGGCGAGCTCTTTCGCGAAGGCGACCGTGATCATGTTGAGCGCGCTCTTCGAGGAGTTGTAACCGAGGAGATTCACTCCATAGGTGGGGCTCGACATGTCGAGCTGCTGCGCGATGGATCCGAGACTGCTGCTCATCATCACGATTCGCCCCTGTCCTGACTTCTTGAGGAACGGCAAGAACGCCTGGGTGACGCGCACGGGGCCGAAGGCATTCACCTCGTAGAGTGCGCGCATGTCGTCGATGGAGGCCTCGCTCGGCGCCGCATATCCGCCGATCGCGACGCCCGCGTTGTTCACGAGCGCGTCGAGCGAATCGCCCGACTTCGCGAAAGTGGCCGCCGCTTCTTTGACGCTTGCATCGCTCGTGACGTCGAGTCGGAGCGCGCGCGCATCGATTCCTTCCGTGCGTAACTCTGCAGCCGCCTTGTCGCCGCGTTCGGCGTCGCGACATCCGAGCCACACCGTGTACTCCTTTAGACCGAGCTGCCTTGCGATCTCTCTTCCGATTCCCTTGTTCGCTCCCGTTACGAGCGCAATCTTGCGAGGTGTCATGCCCAAACTTTAGGCACCTCGAACTCTTCCTGCGCGCTCGAAGCTCCGAGACTCTTGCCTAATCGTGTCAAAACGCAATCGCCTCTTCTCTGGCTTGCAAGTGCGTCTGCCCTTGCCGATGATGGCGAACGAATGGACGATTCGCTGAACGAGCTCCGCCAACTGGCAATCCGTCATGCGCCAGCGTTCGCCGTTCGCTCGACGACCGCCGTCAAAAACCTCGGCTTCTGGGCGAGCCGTGCGCCGACGCCGCCGACACCCTTCATTTACGAACCGATGCTTTATTTCGCGCTCCAAGGTTCGAAGCGCATCATGACGGGAGACAAGGTGCTCCAATCTGCGGAGGGAGACTTCGTTCTCGGTTCTCTCGATTTGCCCGTCATGGGAGAGGTCGTCCTCGCGAGCGCGAAGACGCCGTACATCTCGGCAGCATTCAAGCTCGAGCCATCAAAGATTACTGCACTCCTCCTCGAGCTCCCCGAGACCCCCGACCCCGAAGCTGCGTACGACGATGGCGAGGCGCTGGTCGCCGGCAAAGCCAGCGCGCAGATGCGCGACGTCTTGCTTCGTCTCGTTCGGTTGCTCGACGCACCAGAAGACATCCCCCTGCTCGCTCCGATGCTCGAACGCGAGCTCCTCTATCGCGTGCTCCAAAGCTCAGGAGGACGCGCGCTTCGACAGATCGCGCGCACGGACAGTCGGCTCTCACAGATTCAGCGAGCGGTGAAGTGGATTCGCGCGCATCTCGCCGAGCCACTTCCCGTAGAGACGCTCGCGGGAATCGCTTCCATGAGCGTCTCTTCGTTCCATCGCCACTTCAAGACCGTCACCGGGCAGAGCCCACTCGCATTCCAAAAGCAGATGCGGCTCCAAGAAGCACGCGTCCGGCTGCTCTCCGAAGCACGCCCGGGTGGCGTCGCGAGCGTCGCCTTCGCCGTCGGGTACGAGAGCCCGTCGCAATTCAGTCGCGAATATTCGCGCCAATTCGGGATCGCTCCCGCGAAAGATGCCGCGCGTCTGCGAGCGGGATGAGCGCCGGCTAAAACGTAGGGCTCGTCTGCTCATTGCTCGCGCGGATCGCCCATGCTGACGAATTCAACAGCGCGCTCATCGCCTTCCTCGGCAGCTGACGTCACAGGAATTCACGCGCTCTTCGCGGCTGCAGCGAGCGGTGCGCATGGCGGAGGCTTCGCGCGGCCATCGGCGAGAGGAATTGCGCGACTTCGCGTTTGGTTGGTGGGCCTTCATCCTCGTGTATTCTGCCGAGATGAACTTGTCCCTCGTGCGCCCGCTATCGATTGCATTCGGCATGGCACTTTTCGCGGTCCTGGAATCGCCCGCGATCGCCGCTCCACGCTCCTTCTCGGCGACCCTCACCGAGCCCTCCGCTTGCAGTCTGCCGAGCATGACGGGGTCGGCGACGCTCACGATCGACGACGTGAGCGGCGCAGTGACGGGGACAATGACGATCACGGGTTGGACTGGGCCCGAGATTTCTGCCTCCGGCATTCACAACAAAAATGCGGGCGACAACTTCGTGGGCCCCTTTGACGGCGTGAACAAGAGCGCGCCCAACGCGACGCACTCCGTTACGACGACACTGAACTCCATCGCGTTGCCAAAAATCCTCGGCGGCGACGGCGTCATCATCGTCAAGTCGAGCGCGACCGGTTGCTTCGGGGGCGCTCTCCGCGGCGATCTGATCGGCGCGACGGCGCCCGTCGACGCAGGCACCGATGCGGCGACGAGCGAACCTCCCGTGGTCGACGGAGGCACGACTCCCTCGGTCGACAGCGGCACGACGACGCCTGCAACCGATGCCGGACAGACCTCGCCCCCGTCCTCCGAGAGCTCCGATGACGGCGGGTGCAACCAGAGTGATCAGTCTCCGGCGACGAGCGCCCTCCCCTTCGCCCTTGGCCTCGCCGTGTTCGCATTTGCGCGCCGACGCACGTCGCGACGACGCGCAGCCTAACGCTCGCGCCAGTCTAGATGCGCGGCCGCGTCACCTGAGACGACGGCCGCCGAGAGTGTTCTTTCGCGTACCACCAATTAGTCTTGGCGGATGTTGGATCACGTAGTCTTGACGGTCGGCGACTTGAAGCGTTCTGCGGCTTTTTACAAGAAGGTACTCGGGCCGCTCGGTCACAAGAACGAAGTTCGTTATCCCGGTCACGAAGGACACGCGCCGCTTCGAGGCTTCGGTGATGCGGACGAAAAGTATCTGCTACTGAAAGAGGGCAAGCCGGTCCCAACGGCGGTCCACCTTGCCTTCTCCGCCAAGAGCAAGAAAGTAGTGCAAGCGTTTCATCGTGCTGCACTTGCGGCAGGCGGGAAAGACAACGGCCCGCCCGGGGTACGCGAGCATTACTTCGCGAGCTACTACGCCGCGTACGTGCTCGATCCGGATGGGTACAACGTCGAAGCGGTGTACCTGGGCGACTGAGAACGCCTCGTCGCTGCAGATCGCAGCTATCGCGTTCCTCGCGGAGAGCTCGCTATCTCGTGATGCCAAGAGCTACCTTACGTTCATGTAAGGTGGACGAGGAATACGCGAAGTGTAAGCCTCTTGGGGTGAACGTCCTCGTGGTCGAAGACGATGCGCAACTCGCGGAGCTCCTCGAGCGCGTATTTCGAGAAGAGGGGCACGAGCCGACGCTCTGTCGCACCCTCCGTGAAGGCGAAGCGGCGATCTCGCGAGAAACGCCCGACATCGTGATCCTCGACGGAATGCTTCCCGATGGCGATGGCTTGGAGCTCTGCGCGCGACTGCGAACGCGTCAGCCCCCCCTCCCCGTCGTCATGCTCACGGCTCGCGGTGAGGTTTCCGATCGCGTCGCGGGCCTACGAATGGGCGCCGACGACTACGTCACGAAGCCCTTCGAGATCGAGGAGCTCCTCGCGCGGGTCGATGCGGTTCATCGTCGCGTGAGCCGATCGTGGATTACGAGCATTGGTGGGCTCGAGATCGACCGCCGTTTGCAACAAGTACGGGCCTCGGGCGCGCGCGTCGAGCTCACGGCGCGTGAGTATTCTCTTCTCGCTCGTCTCGCCGATTCACCGGACGAATGCGTTGGACGCGCGACGCTTCTCTCGGACGTTTGGAACATGACCTTCGACCCAGGCTCGGGTGTCGTCGATGTCTACGTGAGTCGATTGCGCGACAAGCTCGGCGGGCTTTCGTGGATGATCGAGACCGTGCGCGGTCAGGGGCTCCGTCTGAGGACCAAGGCGTGAGTCTTCATGGAAGGATGCGTTGGGGACTCTCGCTCCTCACCATCCTCACGCTCGGCGCGGCGTTCCTCGTCATCTCGCTCGTCCTCGATCACTACCGGGAGCACCAGTTCGACGTGAGCTTGCTCGAGATTGCCCGCGCAGAAGCCGACGAGGCTCCGGCGAATCATTTCTCGTTCAGCACGCGCCAAGGTCCCGCTTCGAACGATGTCGGTCCCCTCGACAACTACGGTCTCATTTTCGGTGAGACCGGCGAGGTACTCGCGGCGACGCGTCCTTTCGACAAGACTCCGCCCGATCTCGCGACCTTCACGACGCCGCTCCGTACGCCCTTCGACTTCACTTTCTCGGGTCAGCACTATCGCGGAGTGTTGGTGGGCGTTCCCAACTTCCCTAGGCACCGTCTGCTCCTCGCTGCGTCTCGCGAGGATCTCGACGGCGAAAGTCATTTCGTTCGCAAAGAGATCGGCATCGCCTTCGTCGTCTCCGTCGTTTGGTTGCTCGCCGCGATCGATTGGATCATTCGCCGCAGCATGCGCGAACATGCTCGCATCGCCGAGACACTGCATCGCATTGCGACCGGGGACGTGGACGCGCGAGTGAGCGGAGAATTTTCGGATCAAGAGCTTCGCCGGATGGGGAGCGACATCGACGAGATCACGGACCGTCTCGCGCATCTCATCGGTCACCAACGGCGCTTCATCGCGCATGCGGCCCACGAGCTCCGCTCTCCACTGGCAGCGCTCCATGGCGAGATCCAACAGGCGCTTCGCAAGGAACGTTCTCCAGAAGAATATCGCGCGTCGTATGTATTTCTTCTGCGCGCGAGCGAACGTTTGAAACATCTCGCCGACGAGCTTCTCGAGCTCGCTCGCTCCGAGGATCGATCGAAGAACCCGGAACCCGTCTCGTTGGCTGTCGCTCTGAACGACGTAATCGACTCCCTCGAACCTCTCGCCAAGGAGAAGAAGGTGCGAATCGATCGCGTAAAAAGCGATCTCGTCGTGCGCGCCGTCATGCGCGATGTCGAGAGAATCTTCCGCAACCTCCTCGACAACGCGATTCGTCATTCACCCGAGAGCGGCACGGTCACGATCGAGCTCGAGCCGGGAAAGACGATACGAATCCGCGTACGCGACGAAGGAACGGGCGTTCCAGCCGACGCTACGGCCACCATTTTCGAGCCGTTTCATCGCCTCCCCATCGCGCGCACGGAGGCGCGGGGAGCGGGGCTCGGACTTTCGATCGCTCGCGAGCTTGCCCGCAAACACCATGGCGACATCGTCGTCGGTCCGGAGCTCAATTGCTTCGAGGTGACGCTTCCGCGCCAAGCTGCTTCGGAGTGATCCCCCGGGAGCACGGTTCGCGCCTTCACCGTGCAAACGCGACGTAGCGACCTCTTGCACTTTCGGGACCATTCAGGATTTTGGCGCTGCACATCTGCTCGCCGAGGACGCTCACCAGCAATTTGGAATCTCGTCGGCCGACTCGCTACCATTTGTGAGGAGCACCGGTGACGATCTCAGACGACGAAAAACGAATCTTTTACGATGGCGGGTTCATCGTCCGACGCGGCCTTTTTGCTGCGGAGGAGGTCAGGGAAACGAAGCTCGCGCTCGAACGCCTCTACGAAAAGGCGCAGACGCTCCGCACGACCGGCGAGTACGACGGCGCATTCTTCGCGTTGAGTGCACCGAAAGAGGGGCCCGTCACGGTGCAGCGCGTGGTCTGGGCGGGTGGCTCGGAAGAGTGCTTGCTCCGCCTCAGTGCCGATGCGCGCCTCTTGAGCGTGGCGCTCGATCTCTTGCAGACGGGCTCATGCGAACAGCTGCTCTCTCAGGCGCACTACAAGATGCCGAACGATGGAGTCGCGTTCGATTGGCATCAAGACATCCAGCACCGTGACAAGGGCAACGACACTTGGCGGGACGTGAACGGCTTGGGTTCCTTCGTGCAGACGATCCTCCTCGTGGACGACATGACCGAAGAGAACGGGCCGCTCGAGTTCTTGCCGCACGATGCGGTGCATCTCGACGAGAAAAATCGGCTCGTGAAGGTGAACGGCGAAGTGAAGGTGAATGCGTCTCGCGCGATGAAGGTGACGGGGCGCGCCGGCGATGTCTTGATCTTCGGTCCCTACGCAGTGCACGGGAGCACGCCCAACCTTTCGGCGTTCCCGCGTCGCGTTCTCATCAATGGATACGCAGCTCCCGGCGCGAACAAGCGCGTTTATCCCGGGCGCGGCGCGTGCAGAACGCTCGTTACTCCCGCCCTCGAGTCACGCGTGATCGTGAAACAGGGCGCGCGTATCGCGGGGTAGCGTTCCGTCGCAGCTCGATCCTGAGCGCTGTCACCGCCACCCGAGCGCGGGCGCGACGTGCTTCAGAATCGACTCCATCACGTGAGCATTGTAGTCTACACCCAATTGATTCGGCACCGTGAGAAGCAGCGTGTCGGCTTCGGCGATGGCTTCGTCTTCTTTCAGTAGCTCGACGAGTTGCTCCGGCTCTGCGGCATAGCTTCGACCGAAGATCGCGCGTAGGTCATGGATCTGCCCGATATGATCCAGGCTCTCGTCGCGACCGAAGTAGGCACGGTCTCGATCGTTCATGAGCGCGAAGATCGAGCGCGATACCGAGACGCGCGGAGTTCGCGTATGACCCGCATCCTTCCAGGCCTGACGATAGAGGCGAATCTGCTTCGCTTGCTGCACGTGAAACGCTTCACCGCTCTCGTCCTTTTTCAACGTCGAGCTCTGTAGGTTCATCCCCTTCTTCGCCGCCCAGACTGCCGTTTCGTTGGATGCCGAACCCCACCAGATGCGCTCGCGTAGCCCATTCGAATGCGGCTCGAGTCGCAAGAGGCCGGGCGGGTTCGGAAACATCGGCCGCGGATTCGGCTGCGCGAAACCTTCGCCCCTCAAGAGGTCGAAATATTCCTCGCCGTGACGACGTCCCATCTCGGTTTCGTTCTCGCCCTCCTTGGGCGCGATCCCGAAATGGCGCCAACCATCGATGACCTGCTCGGGGGAGCCACGGCTGATTCCGAGCTGCAGGCGACCGCCGCTGATGATGTCGGCCGCACCTGAATCTTCGACCATGTAAAATGGGTTCTCGTACCGCATGTCGATGACGGCGGTTCCGATCTCGATGCGCTTGGTTTTCGCTCCGACCGCCGATAGCAGCGGAAACGGCGAAGCGAGCTGCCGCGCGAAGTGGTGAACGCGATAGTAAGCGCCGTCGGCTCCGAGCTCCTCGGCCGCCACGGCGAGATCGATCGATTGGAGGAGCACGTCGCGCGCCGATCGCGCTTCCGATCCCGGTGCTGCCGACCAGTGACCAAATGAGAGAAAACCGATCTTCTTCATGAACCGTCCTTCGTTCGATGCCACGAGAGCGTCGGGCATGGATGTTTTAGGGCCGAACCTCGTTGCTGGCGATACACGAAAGGTGACCCGCCCCCCTTGTCGGCGACGACGCTCTGATTGCGGAGGTCCCTTTGGACATTCTCGATGGCGAAACACGCGTGAAGAGAGAACGTTTGTCGTTCGTGATTCTGGCGTGCGCGCTCCTCGCGGCAAGTTGCACGGCCGATCAAGTCAATTTCGGCGAACCGGAAGGCCTCGCAGGAAGGAAAGTGCCCGAGCCAAGGTTCGCCACGCCCCCTTCTCCGCATGACGCCGGCCCCGTCGATCTCGTCACGATCTGCGCGCCCAAAACGCCGCCGACGATCGAAGGAGACTGCAAGACGAACGCCGATTGGCGAACGGTGATCTATCCGAATCTAAAGAACTCCTGGAACTGCGCGAATGCTGGATGCCACAGCCCAGGTAGCAAAGATCCCACCGTCGATACGAGCGATGCGGGTGCGACGGCGACCTGGGCCGCGCTCGTCGCGTACAAGATCGGAGAGAAGCGTTACGTCGATCCGTGCAGCGTCGATCCGAACGACTCGGCGATCATGTGCAACCTGACCTTCTCGCAGGGAAAGTGCGGAACGCCGATGCCGCAGGCGCAAACGCTCGGCGCCGCAGACAAGGACGCCGTCGAAAAGTGGCTGAAGTGCGGCGCCCCGCTCTGACGAATCACCCCGGAGCGAGAACGCTGATGAACGGATAGTGATCCGACGGTGAGACACCGTTGCCGTTGCGCGTCTTGTCGATCTTCGTCGAAACGGCCTTGATACCGCCACTGAAGAACACGTAGTCGAGGCGATGGGTGTCGGCCTTTGCGGAGTTCCATTCCGAGTTGAAGGTCGCATGCGCATCGTTCGTCGTGCCCGAGAAGTCACCGGCGATCTTCATGTCGCGACCGCGTTTCACGAAGAGGTTCACGGTGTTTTCGCTGTCGGCGTTTTTTGCCTGCGGGTCGTAGTTCATGTCACCGAAGATCACGACTTCCAATCCGCCACTCACGGCGTTGACGAGCTTCTTGATGTCGAGCGCTTGAGCTTCACGCGACCGCGGGCAATCACCGAACGCTAGATGCGTGTTGATGAAGAGGAACGTCTTTCCACTTTGCGAATCCGTGAGCTTGGCCCAGACGGCCTTCTTCCCTTTCGCATTGACGCTGCCGCACGTCGCCGACTCGTTCGGATTCGAGAGCTCGGCTTGGCCTTGATTCGGCTGGGTGTCCGCAAGCGAGAAGCGCCCACGACGAAAGAAGATGAGCTTCGGACTTCCGCCACCCGGGTCGATGACGTCGTAGGCTTTGTTCGCGGCGGAGAATCGATTTTTGATTTCCGTCGGATAGTCGATGGCGTTCTTCTGCGCTTCTTGCACGCCGAAGATGTCGGGGTTGTTGCTCTCGATGAGGCTGAACAAGCTCGCGCGACGATTCGCCCACGTGCGAACGCCCGTGTCTTCCGCTCCTTGATAACGGACGTTGTACGTCATCAGCTTGAACGCTCCCGCAGTGAGGTTCGAAACCGTGCCCTCCTCGGACGCCTCGTCGTAGTTGTCCTTCAAGACGTCCGTGGCTTCCTCGTCGGCACAGCCGCCGAGCGCGAGCGAAGTGAGAAGCAATGACGCAAGGAGCGCAGAGGAGAGCTTCATCATGTCATCCCCTACTGCAGCGAGTATGCCGCCCCGAATGCGCGAATTAGTCGCGTAGTTTCCTCAGGGTGAGACCTTTGCCGACATCGTCGCCGGTACCAGGCGGTACCACTTTAGAAAGCCACCCCCCGCCGCGCTCACGCGGGCACGTAACGCATCGCGACAGCGCCCGACGCGAGCTTCACCTGGCTGATGAGCTTCAAGGTGACGCGCTTCGAGAGTCCCGCGAACAACGTCGGCCCATGGCCTGCGATGACGGGGTGCACGATGAATTCGTACTCGTCGATCAAGCCGAGCTCGGCGATGGCCAAGGGGAGCGTCACGCCTCCGAGGCTGATGCCCCTCCCTTCCTCCGCCTTGAGATCGAGGATGGCCTTTTTCAAATCACCGCGTACGAGCTCTGCGTTCCAGTCGACGCTCTCGAGTGTCTTGGACACGACGACCTTTCTTGCCGCGTGGATCGTCTTCGCAAAGGGAAGCATCCACTCGTCCATCCATTCGGGAAGAGTTCCCGTCTCCGCCGGAGATCTCCAAGTGGACTCCATCATCTCGTAGGTCACGCGACCGAGAAGGAGAACGTCGGCGCGCGCGATGTTCGCCGCGGCGAGATGGTGCAGGTCTTCGTCGGGGATCCCCTCGCGGTGATCGCAGCAGCCGTCCAATGTGACGTTGATGGAGTAGCGGAGGGGTTGCATGTGAGAGGGATATCGTCGAATGCGGATCCGGGCCAGCAGATCACGACCCGTTAAAGCCTCGGGCTCGCCTGCCGGACATTGCCCGTGATCTCCGATTGCACCCGAGCTCCGAGAGCGAGATGTTGAAAGGATGAACGCGCATCGTTGCGGCAACTGCGGAAGCGTCGATCTCGAGTGGACGAGCGGTGAAGATCTCACCTGCCGTCATTGCGGGACGCGTTACCGCAAAGTGCCCAAGGCGGCGCCAAAGGTCGTCATCAAGCGTGGCGCCAACGTCGTCTTCGGTCCCAACGCAAAGGTGAAGATCAAGGGCGGGATGGATATCGAAGACGGCGCGAACGTGCGCATCGAAGGAAGTCTCGAATTCGACCTCGAGATCGTCGAGCTCGGAAAGCCGCGAGAGGCAGATCAGAAAGAGTAGATGCCGAGCGGCAGACGCGATCTCGCGTTGCGCCTCAGGGAACCATTTCGAACGCTTCTACGGCCGATGCCTTCGAGACGACGGCAACGAAGTGACCGTTCGGTAATGCTGCCACGAGCCCATCGCTCCCCGGGTAGGCGTGAGGGACATAGAAGCCCTGGAGGAGCGCAGCGACGTCGCGGTTTCCGCTCGTATCGAGCGCCACGAAACCCGGCCAATACTTCGTGCTGTCGAACGGAGCGAGAGGTCCTTCGTAGACTCCCCCCGCAAGAATCGCCCTTCCACCGGCTTGTGATGCGAACGAGTAAGCTTTCGAGCTGCCCGTCGGCGTCAAATAGAATGGACCGCCGCCATTGTGGAACGTCGGGTCGAGGACACCATCTTCATCTACGCGCGCCGCGACCATCGCCGAGCGCGTCGTTCCGGCGTCGGCGCCAGGGACACTTCCATTGCCGTAGATGACCCACTTTCCACTGCCGTCTTTGTGTAGGCCATCCGGCGAGCACGAAGAGGCGGAAGCAAAGCGGAGGATGCGCGCTCCGGCCGGAATCACCTTGCCACCCGCATCCTGCCCCGCCGAAAATGTAGGGTCCAAAGCCCCAGCGGTCGTGAAGCGGAGAAGCAGCATTTCGTCGACGTTTTCCGACTGTGCTGCGACGAGGACGCGGTCTTGCGACAAGAGGCCGATTCCTCTTCCGCCGTTGGTGCCGCCAATGGATGTGAGCGCCATTCCGTCTCCGTCGAACGTTGCATCGAGGCCACCGTTCGCATCGACGCGCCCCACGACGATCTCACTTTGGAAGTTCGTGGCGCCAAAGGCGAGGCCCGTGAAGATCGATCCGCCGAGCGGTCCAGGTGCGATCCCGAAGGGTAGATCGTTACCCACCCCTGCGTGCATGCGCGTCACGCCCGAAGTTCCGAAGGTGGCGTCGATTGACCCCGCACCATCGAGCCGAGTCATCACCAAGTCCCAAGGGCTCGAGTACACGACACCAATCATGACGAGCTGACCGTTCGCTTGGAGAATTCCCCGCATCGGTTGATTCGCCGTCGTTTGGCTGAGGACGACATCCGCATAGCCGGCCACGCCGAATGAAACGTCCAGCTGTCCGTTCGCGAGCAGTCGCACGACGACGCCACGAAGCACCCCGGCTACGCTGCGCGCGCCAACGAGGTACGTGAGACCCGATGGCGTCGTGAGCACGTCGTTGACGCTGAAATTCTGACCGAGAACAGTGTGCCAAGGGGCTGCGTCTCCCGCGTCTCCCGCGTCTCCCGCATCTTCGATCTCGCTCGAGTCGCTCACGTCCGTCGCATCGCCGATCTTGCCTGCATCCAGGAGCTCTCCGCCATCTTCGGTAAATCCATCGGCGGCGAGAGAGCCATCCTCGGTCGAGCTGTCCTGCGGACCGTCGTCGTTCGAGTCCGAACAGGCGTAGCTACCGAGCGCGCCGAGTCCGAGGCCAGAAAGAACCAAGAATCCGTTGCGCATGCGAGCCAAGTTCATGTGTCGAACGTATCACGCGAGAGGCACGCGCCGGGGACGCCGCACTCTCATGGCGCGTGAGGAGCGCCTCGCTAGAGCTCGCGATGGCGGTTGACACCTTCTCGCTCACGCAACATATGTAGTTACATGAAATGGGCAAGACACATTTCAGTAGTGCTCAGCACCCGTCTGCGGGCGGCTGAGAAGGATCGCGCACGACTTGGAGCAAGATGATGACCGAATTCTGGGAGGCGGCTTTCAAGGAGAAAGAGTCGATGTGGGGGCTCGAGCCGACTCTTTCCGCCCTTCTCGCGCGCGACACCTTCGCGCGGGCGGGCGTGAAGAACGTGTTGATCCCCGGCGTCGGTTACGGTCGCAATGCGAAGCCATTTCTCGAGCACGGGATGTCCGTCACCGGCATCGAGATTTCAGAATCGGCGATCGCTCTCGCACGATCGCAACACGTACTTCAGTTCCCCATCCATCAAGGATCAGTGACGGACATGCCGTTCGATGATCGAGAGTACGACGGCATCTTCTGCTTCGGGCTCGTTTACCTCTTGGATGCGCTGGGCCGCGAAAAGTTCCTTCGCGACTGCCATCGCCAGCTCACGCCGGGCGGTCACATGATCTTCACGGTCATCTCGAAGAAGGCATCGTTCTACGGCCAAGGCCCGCGCCTCGGAGAAGACTGGTACGAACGGGCGCCCAACCTGCCGATGTACTTCTACGACGCAGACTCCGTGAAGCGGGAATTCGAGCCGTTTGGGTTGGTCGAGCTTTCCGAGATCAACGAACCATCGGGGGGCGGCGCTCCGTTCCTCCACGTCGTTTGCCGAAAGGCCTGAACGACGAACGAGCTACTTACCGCCCTGCGCCTCTGACGCCAGGGGCTGGTTTTCCTCCCAGCTCGCGAGTCGGCTCTCGTAGTCGGCCTTCGCGATCCGGAGCGGATCTTCACCGAGAAAGAGGCTCGAGGGCGGCGATCGCCCACTCACGTCCGAACCCTCGTGAAACGCCAGTGATGAACCAAACTTTGCTCGTCGCGCGATCGTACAGCCGTCGTCAGGGAGGGCGCAGCGTAAAAATCTTGTCCTGCTGAGCGGCGTCAGCGCGCGGGTGGACAGAAGTCCGGGTGCTGACCGGTGAGCTTCACTTCCCCTCGCAAGAAATTGGAGGCGCGCTCCAGCCGGCACGCACGATGTCGTATGTTGCTTTCTCCTTCTGGCTCACTGCGATCCACGGCGAAGCGTCGTCTGGAAAGAAGTGGACCCCTCCCACTTTCGCACTGTTCCAAGCGGTGATGACTGCGTTTTCCCATTGGCCGCTTGCGGCGCGATGCACGAGATCGTAGTCCGTCGTGCGTGCCCAGCGCGGCGCGCCGTCTCCCCATTCTTCGACCTTCAAGATCTTAGTGTCCGTGTCCTGCCTCCATTCCCCCGAAGCGTCGCGTAGGTAGAGCAGCCGATTCTTCACGCCGTATCCCCAAAGCAGGCCGCGCGCGTCGAGATGCTCGAGCAAGACATCGCTCGGCAGCTTCCGGTCTTCGCGGAAGTCCGATCCGCGTAGATCCCAGAGCTGAGCTCGCCCGCGCTCGTCGGTCATGAGATGGAGAGCACCGTTGGGACCCGGAAACCACTTCCGCAGTGTCATTGGCAGCGCGTTGCCCGAAAAAGTGAGCTGCTCCAGCTTTCCATCTACAACCCGCCACACTTCAGCATTTGGTTCGTCGCCGCACTGGCGCCTCACGTAGAAGATGCCCGTCTCCTTCGCGAGCACCGAAACCTCACATTTCTTGCGCTTCAAGCTCGTGAGATCGGGGCTGGGCTCTTCTCGGCTCTTCGGCAGACGATCGGTCCGGACCCATCCTGACTCGCGCCATTCAAAAGTCCAAGGACGCGGCGCGGGAGGACCGCCATCTCGCGGCCCGGCATGCTCCGACTCCAGTGATGCATATGCGAGGAGCTTCGGATGCGCGTCGTCGACTGCAATTTCACGCGAGTACCCAGCCGCCACCAAACCTTTTGTGTACTTTGCATCCATCTCGAAATGGTCACCCATGAGACGCGCTGCTCGCACGCCACCTACGGACTTGTTCATCTCCGTGGCGGTCCCGCCTTCAGCGTGTCCGATTTTGCCGATGAAGAAGATGCGCTCTTCGCCCATCTTGACGAACGAAGGGATGTGCTGGCAGTTCGCGAACACAGTCCCCAGTGAGAAAGCGAATTCGTTCTTCGGCGCGTCGGACAGAGGCGTCTGCGCCGCACTTGCAACCGTAGGAGGCGACGATGCTGAAGCCGAGCTCGCTGGCTGCACCGGCGGGGAGAGGCTTTCCGGTGAACCTCCGCACGACATGAGTACTGCGAGACCGAAACGTAGTGAACTTCGCATTCGTACGGAACGTTAGCCCATTCACGGAGATCTGCCGCACGTCTCGCGCCGCCAGCGGTTGTCGTCAACGCAACAACAAGCGACGCGCATACTTAGGGCCGAACACTTTTCTCACTCCGGGTCGTAGTCGAACCAAGCCTTCGCCGTGAACTCGCGAGCCTTTGCGATGCAACGCTCCGCTTTCGCTGCAGCCCCCTGGAGACGACAGCGATCGCTTCGGCGTAGGATGTGCGAGCGGCTAGCTCGAAACCAACCAAAACCGCTTCGCTCGTCGCTGCTGCCATCACGGTCCTCATCGCCAGCCTGGCGCGCGCGGCATTGAATGTTCTTTCGAAAATCGGTGCGGAGTTGCCGTGATTCGAGGAGGTCGCGGCCGCAATGGTCTCACTCGGTGAGGACGAGCGGCGCGCGCACGAGCACCGTCTCGAGCGTGACGCCGCCGACGTTCACGTAGAGCGTGCCTTCGTTGTGCGTGACCTCGAGCACCGTCGTACGACTGAGCTTCTCTTCGAGCGAGTCGAGAAATTTGGGGTCGATGCGGACGATCTCGATCGCCTCCGCTTTGTAGATGTTCCGCGCCGCTGCTTCTTTGCGGAGGAGGGTCAGCTCCGCGCTCGTGAAGATCACGACACGGCGTGCGGCCTTCGATGCTTTGTGAAGACGATCACCCGAGGGCACTCCCACGTCGATCCACGCGATGAAATTGCCGCTTCCATCGCGGATCGAGATGGGAGGGTCGTCCGTATCGGAGAGGCCACCTTTGCTGAACGCGATGCCGTCTTCGTGCGAGAGCAAGTAGGCGACGAGCCTCGTGAGGAGATAGCGCGTGGTCTCCGAGGGGTGTTGAGCGATGCGCAGGTCGAGGGTCTCGTAGACGCCGCGATCGACATCGGAGAGCGCAATTTCGAATCGTTGAATCGTCGCGCCGGCAGCCATTTCTACTTCGCCAATCTTTGTCAGGAGGATCCAGCGTGCGTCTCGAAGGAGAGGTCGCTCGCGAACGCGCGCAGTCTACACCGGTGCCGGGATGGCTCACACGGTCGCCTCTCCAAACCATCTCGCGAGCGCTTCGAGAAGCCCGTCGTCGGTCCCCTCTCCTACCCACGCGACATGGCCGTCCGGTCGAACGAGCACGGACTTTGGTGTGGGGACCACGCCGACTACCGGGAGCTCCCACACTCCCGTGTAACTTGCATCGATAATCTGGAGGCGCTCCGCCCACGGGGCAATGTTCGCGGGGCCGCGCGGAGCGAAGTGCACGAGCATCCCACGCGCGCCGTGAAGGAAGCTGAACAAGCGCCGCGGGCCGCCCGTCGTGCCCAAGTCGAGGTCCGGGATGCGGCGTCCCAAGAGCGCGTGTCCCTCGCCGACATCGTAGACGATGTCGAGTCCCGACATCATCGCGGCCGTTCGCTTGCGAGGCTCCTCCATTTTCAAGAGCTCGGCGATCGTCTCGTGAAGCGCCTTCGTCCGCTCGTCGCCGCGGTTCAGCGCGGTCTGCGCAAGCGTCGTTTTGAGCACGCGCGCCGCGATCGGATGCCGCTCGCTTTCATACGTATCCAGCAACTTCTCGGTGGAGATGCCCTTCACCACTTGGGCGAGCTTCCATCCGAGATTCACGGCATCTTGCACGCCAATGTTCAGCCCTTGGCCTCCCGCGGGCGAATGCACGTGGGCTGCGTCTCCGGCAAGGAGCACGCGCCTCTCGCGATACGTTGCAGCCTGCCGGGCCGCATCGCTGAACCTCGAGAGGCCCGTGATCTCGTGCACGCCGAAGTCGGTTCCATAAACGGTGATGAGCGCATTGCGAAGATCGTCTTCACTCGGCTCGCCGTGTCGCACGCCGCGCTCGTTCAAAACGAGGCGCATGCGGCGGCCGTCACCGAGCTTGCCGAGGGCATTGACGCCCCAGTCGTCACGACGCACGCCGACGGCCGGCTCCTCTCTCATGTCTGCTTCGGCTAGCAAGTAAGTGAGCGACGCATCCCATCCTTGAAACGCAATCCCCGCCTTTTTTCGCACGAGACTACGGCCACCGTCGCAGCCGACGAGATACTTCGCGCGCAGTGTCGAGCCATCATCGAGCGTGATGTCGACCCCGCCCTCGTCCTGCTCGAAGGTCGTCACGGCGCGGCCGGAATGGATCGGCACCTCGAGCTCGGCGATCCACTCTGCAAGAACGCGTTCGATGTGCCGCTGCCAAAGTGCGAGCCCATAATTGTGGCGTGTCGGAAAATCACCGATGTCGAGCGGCACCATCCCGAAGCCGGCCACCTGCATGGCTTTTCCCTCCGCGAGAAAGCGCTGGGCGATACCTCGCTGATCGAACACCTCGATCGTGCGCGAGTGCAGCCCGCCTGCTCGCGAGCCCGCCAGCTCCGAACCCTCGCGACGTTCGACGATCGTGACGTCGATCTTGGCGAGCGCGAGCTCCGCCGCCAACATCATCCCCGTCGGCCCACCACCCGCAATGACGACCTCGTGATTTCTCATGACGCATGCCTCTACGTCAGGACCCGGGTCTTGCCGCAAGCCCCCCTCTCTGGCATAAGACGAGAGTGGAAAGGGCGCCAGGGCGCTCTTTTTTTATGTGTAGAGTACCCGCAACTTGAATCGCGGCCCACTTCGACCTTCCGCGGCGCCGATCGCTGAGTGTAAGTCGCACGGCAGCGCTCGTCATCGTCTCGACGAGCGCTCCTCGATGCACGCT
Organism: Myxococcales bacterium; assembly: GCA_023248815.1. Lineage (GTDB taxonomy): Bacteria > Myxococcota_A > Polyangia > Polyangiales > Polyangiaceae > JAHFDV01. The sequence continues at coordinate 6,930 of JAHFDV010000030.1, read as the reverse complement.
AAAGCTCAGAACACGATGCCGACGGCGACCGTGTGATGGTGATTCTCGGTGAAATGCCTGAAGGGCGACGCGAACGTGTACGCGACGCGAACGCGATTCCAGACATGAAGATCCGCGGTGAGCGCGGGAAGGATGCGGAACTCCGACGACTTGTCTTCACGCCGCGTCAATGTCACGGGACAATCGACTCCCGCGCCGCAGTTCGTCGCGGTCGCGATTCCCCAATCGTCGGTGCGCGTCACGTGTTGTCCGAAGCCGCCCGCGGCCAGCGTGAGCTTCATCGGGAATGCCGGCTTGGAGGAGAGAGCGAATCGGTAACCGACCGTCAGCGCTCCTTGATCGCGACGGCGATCCCACGTGTGGAAGAGCGAATCGTTGTCGTCCCAAAGCGCACCGATGTCTCCGTGGAGCACGAGACGATCGGCATAGGAAAGATCGAGCCCGAATCCGAGACCGACAGGTCGCTCTTTCTTGTGAAAGCCGAAGAGGAGATTGAGGGAGAAGTGCTCGAAGCGCCATTTGCCGGCGTAGGTTCGTCCGTTGCCGCTCGCCGCGCGCTCGTAGAGACGCTGCACGTGCGGAGCGCCTGTCGCGAAGTTTACGCCGTTCGCGCCTGGAACCGAACGCGACACCATTCCGACGAGCGCTCCACTGCAATCGAAGAGCGGGCCGCCCGTATTTCCAGCGTTGGTCGCAGCGTCGTACTGAACCGAGCGCTCGTTGGCGGCGCTGACGACGCCCGTCGAGAGACTCCACACGAGAAGGCCGCGATTCTCTTCGAGACGCTCGCCGAATGTCGCAAATGGATGCCCCACGAGACCAACCGGCAGACCAGGAGAGATCCCTCCGCCACGCGCGGTGAGCGCCGCCGACTTTGGTCGCGCGTTGGGAGCGACCAAGATCGCGAGATCGTCGTCTTCGTCGACATCGACCACGCGCGCATCCGTCTTTTCGCCATTGGCGAACGTGACGACGAACTCTCGGTTGTCGTCGATCGCGCGATACGAGGTGATGATGTGGCGTCCGTCCCCATAGATGAAGCCAGTTGCCGTCCCCTTGGCGTTCTCGATTTTCACGGTCGCCTCGCGAACCTTGGCGTAGGCGGCCTCCCATCCTCCCTCGCAGCGATCGACCGCGGGACGTGGAAAGGCAAACGGCGGCGGTCCGACTGGAGGAGCGGGCCTTCGTTCGACGAGGAGCGGGCCTTGGTCGACCGCAACTGGAGGCGGGATAGGTTGTGCCGGGTTTGGCTTTTCGACGTTTGGATTCGCGCCCGCATCTTGGGCGAAGGACGCCGTGGAGGCGGTGAGCGTGAAAACGAAAGGAAGCACCTTCACGGGGAAGTTGCGCAGAGGTCGTGAGTTCATGGGCGCGAGCCTCGGGTCAGCCGCGAACCAAGTCAACGAGGCAAATTGACACGGCCTCGGCCTCCGACTCTCGGAGGGTATTCACGCATGGAATCACATAACTTTTGTCGAACTCGCCCTCGCGCGATTCGGAAAATTCGAGGGTGCGATTTTCAATTCGGGCCGAGCCAGAAGTTGTCGAAACTTGCGACGACGGGTTTCGTCGCCGAGCTGGAGGCGTAGAGGCCCATCCCCGCGTTCGAACCTTTGGCTTGGAGAGCCGACGAAGCGTCGGAAATCTCTTGCTGCCATCCCGCGGGCTCCGTCGTGCCGACGGGCCACACCTTCGAGCGAAGCTTCGTAGGGTTCGTTCCGAACGTTTGCATTCGAACGCGATAAAGATCGCCGGGGTTGTACGTGCCCAGCGTAATGAACGGGGAGAGCGCGACTTCACTACTGCCGTCGGAGCGCGTGAATTGCGAAGTGGTCGCGCCACTCGACGAGACGATGCACTTCAACAAGTAAGTGTTCGCTCCGACCGCGCGTGACCAGAAGGAGAGATGGGTACCGCTGCCTTCGCTCAGGCGATCGAGCGCAACATCCACTCTCAGCTCGTCGTCCGTCGTGGCGATGTTCAACTTCGAAGTGAGCGTCAGGCCTGCGCCCACACTGAGTCGAGCCTTCCCTGCCGAGACCGAGTAGCCGGTGGAGTAGATGTTCACGATGTCCCACGCGCCGCCGATATCCGCGATGCCGAGAGTTTTCGTCAGCGTGCGTTCGAACGCGTCGGCCGCGAACGGAGTGGCCGCGCTCGGCGTGGTCTTCACGAGCTGCGTCGATGTCCCCGCGTCGCCGTCCGAGTCGATGACGGTGAGACGCACGACGAACGCACCGTCTGCCGCGTACGTGTGGACGACCTTTGCTCCGGCCGCCGCAGAGCCGTCGCCGAAGTCCCACGCAAAAGATGTAACGGGCCCTTTATTTTTGCTCATCGATGCCGCGCCGTCGAACGTCACGTCGAGACCGTTGACCGCATAGGTGAAAGACGACGTCGGGTTCGCAAGACCCTGCGAAGCATCCGGTGTAGCGACGGAGTCGGAGTCAGGAGTCGCAGTGGACGCATCTCCTGCATCGAAGGGCTGGCCCACGAAGTCGCCGGCGTCGTCGAGGAAGACGGAACAGCCAGAGACGAGCGCAACCACGGCAAACGAAGAGCTCAGCGAGCCGGAGCGAGGCAACATCCGCAATGAAACGTATCACATGTCCCTCGGCGTCGAAGGCGAGCAGCATGCGCCCGCCCGCACTCAGTGTGAGTGGAGATGGGAACGCGATCTCGAAGCTTCATGCCGATGCGCGAGAGGGGCCGTAGCCTCAATCAAAAATTTGCAGGCAACATACATGTATCGACTCGGAGTGCGTCCCAGCGCCGCGCGAAGCACACATTGGAATACTGGTTGCCAAGCCCCCTGATTGTCTCTCGTGCCGGACAGATCCGCGTGTCGAAGCGAAGCGCACTTCGTTGGTTTTGTTGGGAGTTGCCCGCTTGGGTCGCTGGGCACGCGCTTTGCGATGGCGTTGCTTCGGTCTCGCATTCCGCGGACGCATGGCCCGCAGGGGCAAGGAGACACCCATGACTCGATTCCAACGACCCCTCTGGAAGCGAAGCCCTTCGATCGGCTTGTTCGCCTTGACGGCGAGCTTAGGCCTCGGCTGCGTCGAGGACCCGAGCGCTGACGACGAGAGCTCGTCGGAGAACGAAGCTGCAGCGAAGACGGTGTCGTTCCAAAATGGCGCATCGCCGAGCGCAAGCTACGCAGGCACGACGGACGCCGTGATCCTTCAATCGAGTGCGACGCAAAACCTCGGGAGCGACGCGACGCTCAAAGCGGACATGGACTTTCCCACGGGGAGCGCGAAGGCCGCGGCAGCCCTGCTTCGCTTCGATCTCAGTTCGATTCCGTCGGGCAGCGCCGTTTCGTCCGTGAGCCTCACCGTGAATGTCACGAACGCAACGAGTGGCGAAGGCTTCTCGCTCTACGCCGTCGAGCCCGCATGGGACGAAGCGACGACGACTTGGAACGCCGCGAAGTCTGGAAAGCCTTGGAGTGAGGCCGGAGCACGCGGTGCTGATCGCAATCCGACGCCGCTCGGCAAACTCATTCCGACCGCCACCGGAACCTATGCGGTGTCGCTGAACGCCGCGGGAGTCGCAGTCGTTAGAGGTTGGATCGCGTCGCCATCGACGAACAATGGCTTCGTCATCGACGCACCTACCGATGGAGACGGGCTCGAATTCGATTCGTCCGAGAGCGCGACCGCGAGCAAACGCCCGCGTCTCTCCGTTGCGTATACCGCGCCGGCTGCCGGTGGCACGGGACTTCAAGCGCAATACTTCTCGGGCATCAACTTCGACACGCTCAAGGCGACGCGTACCGATGCCACGGTCGACTTCGACTGGGCAGCGGCTGCACCTTCGGGCACGGGCGCTCCCGCCGACAACTTCAGCGCCCGTTGGACGGGCGAGGTGCTCCCGGCGTACTCGCAGACCTACACCTTCACTACGCGGAGCGATGACGGGGTGCGTCTTTGGGTGAATGGCAAGCTCCTCGTCGACAACTGGACGGCGCACTCCGCCACGGAAAACAGCGGAACGATCGCGCTGACGGCTGGCAAGAAGGTCGCGATCACGCTCGAGTACTATGAGAAAACCGGCGACGCCGTCGCGCAGCTCTCGTGGTCGTCACCGAGCGTGGCGAAAGCGATCATTCCTGCATCTGCGCTCTTCCCGTCAGGCACGACGACACCTCCAGTCGAGCCGCCACCAACTTCCGACAACGTCCCGACGTGGTCGGCTGCGAATCCTCCCGCGAAGGTTCGTACCGGCGAATCGCTCCTCGACAACATTCCGAAGGGAGTCCCCATCATCCAGGCGTCGTCGTACTCGTCGACGCGCGACTTCGGGGAGCTGAACTTCCTCATCGACGCGAACGCCCCCTCTGCGGGCTACGTGCAGCTCGATGCAGGCATCTACACGATCTCGACGATGCGCAACTACGTCGGCAGCGGCTATCGCGGCTTCATCAACGAGAAGCGCAAGGTCCTCGGATGGATCGGAAAAGTGGATGCGAACGGAAACCTCCTCACGAAGGTTCGCGTCGCGCCCAATATGATTTCGTCTTCACCGGGCGGCGTGGATGCAGTGCTCGGCTCCACGAAGGCGGCCCCTACGGGTGGGACGGCGATCTACCTTTCCGACACGAACGCGTCGGTCCCGCTCTTCATCTCTGGGATCATCTTCCAGGGTTCTTTGCAGACGCCCTTCTCCGTTTATCCCTTGGCCGCCAGTCAGGGCATCAAGAGCAACGCGAACGTTCCCTCGCCGCTGTGCTTCAATGGGATGGCGATCTGGGGCGCGCAACCGGGCTCGCGCGTGCAGTTCAGCAAGTTCGAAGGATTTGGATTTGCGCTCACCACTGCGCCGCCCTTCGAAGCGGGAGCCGTGAATACGAACCGCAGCAATGGACTCACACGCTACCGCGTCGAAGTCGACGGACGCATCTCCGCAGATATCGATGCTTCTAGGCCCCGCGCATCGGGCGGATGGATGCAGAACAAAGAGACGCTGCAGACGGTCGACTCCTCCTGGGATCACCACACGCGCCGCTCGGGCTATGCGACGAACACCAACACCAACAGCACGAGCGAGCACTACATCGCAAAAAACTACCTGGTCGAAGAAATCGCGAACGCCCCGGACGGTTGGGCGGGTGACTCTTCAGGGCAACCGGGTTTCAACGGTTCCAATATCGAGGGAGTCATCGGCGTCTTCGAGTACGAGAACGTTCGGTTCAACGTCACCAATGGCGTCGACTTCAACTGGGCCATCCCCTACTCCGGCGTGAGCGGAGTTTATGAGGTTCCCAAGCATGTGGTCTTGAAGATCAAGAATCACACGACGAACGTCACGACGTTCGGAGGGCTCACGCGGGTGAGCACTTCCAAGCAACCAAACTCGACGGGCATCAGCCCGATATGGAATTACATCCAGACGAATGGCATCGCGAGCGCGAACGATCTCATCGATGTTCGTGATGCGAACAACGTACGGAAGACTCCGGTGGCTGCAAGCACCTACAACGCCGCGATTCACAAGCCGGCCACGCACTACATCCTCACGAGCTTCTAGTTCGTAGGAATGTGAGCCTGGAGCCACCTGCGACATCGTCGCGGATGGCTTCGAGCGTTTCTGGCCCTACGCAGAAAGCGGCTGCCTTCCGCTCTTTCGGTTCTCAGGGCGCAAACATCCACTTCGAAGCTGCGAGGTCTTGTCGATCCTCGGCGCTCAACGTCGCGCCGTTCGCCGTATCGAACTCCCACCACTGATCCATGATGCTTCGGCCGGTGCAGGTCTTGCGATCGGAGCAGTGCGGCAAGCCGAACCCGTGTCCGAGCTCGTGCGCGTAGACGCCCACGCTCGAACAGTCTGCGGCTCCTCCCGTTGCGGATCCGCCAGCGGCGCGACCCGTCGGGCAGCGATTGCGTGTATTCGTCAACAAGTTGGCTTCGGACGCGGAGAGATAGCCACCTGCACCGCAGGAGCCGTTCGAGCCGCCACCCGTGACCGCGAAGTAGACGACGTTTTCGTCCCCGAGCGCAGGCAGCGCGGCAGCCGAGAGGAGTCCAAGATCTCGCAGCTCGTATTCCGCGCCCGAATACATCGAGCAGCCGCCTCCTGCCGCCGTCCGCCTTCCGTCCGGATAGAGAAAGCCGTTGCTGCCGAAGTCTTCCCACTCTTTCTTGGTGTAGTGACCGGCAAGCACGCGGACGGATTCGTAGTGGTACGTCTCCGAGCCATAGGCAGGACCCATGTTTTCCGAGTACCAATTGCGCGCGGCAAGGACGAGCGTGTCGAACGTCGTCTTGTAAACGTCGACTTCGCTGGGGGTGCTGTCCGTCGCCGTGATGAGCACGGGAATTACACGCGGTCCGGTGGGCACCGCATCCTTTGGCGGTGTTGTTGCGTTCACCGTCGCGTAGGGAGACAGCACGCCACGTTGATCGATGGTTGCAACGCGGTAGTCGTAGCGCGTCCCCGCCAAAAGACTCGAGTGAATGAACTTCGACGTGTTGCGTGGCAACGACGCGAGTCGTGAATACTTCGTCGCAGCGCCGCTGCGAGCCTCGACGACGAAGCCCCGCTCCTTCGAGCCGGCAAAGGCCCAAGCGAGGCCAATCGCGGTTGGCGAGACCACCGTCGCGCGGAGATTCCGCGGGCTTTCGATCGCCCCGTACGCGTTCTCGGCAAGAAGAGCGTCCGCGTCGTCTCCCTCGCTACCGCAAGCGGCAGTCAACGCAGCAAGCAGGATGATGCCGAGTGACTTCACTTCGTTGGGACTGAGTTGGCCGCTTCCGTCGCATCGGAATCTGCGTTTGCAGTGCAGGCACCCACCGCAGTCGAGCCCGCGACCGCGAGAACCAGTGAAAATGCCGTCGTCCACTTTTTCATGCTGATGCCCTCGGTGTGTGGGCCAATATCTGACCTCGGCTTCCAAGGTAGTCAAGCAACACTTTAAGGGCCCACCGT
>JAHFDV010000230.1 GCA_023248815.1 Myxococcales bacterium | reverse complement strand
GCCTGCCCCTCGGGGCGAAGGAGGGCAGCGGCGTTGAGAATCGCCGCGAACGTGATCCACTCCTTGTGGGTCCACACCCTCGGATGCTCCAGCGCGTCCACGGTCCGCCTCGTCAGCGCAACGAGCGCCCAAGCGAACGGCACGACCTCCATCCCACTCGCCACGCACCAAAGAAGTCCTCCGAAGGACAGCGAGAGGACGGCGCTCGTGATTCCCGCGACGCGCCCGGCCAATGGGCGAACGAGCGAATGCGCTTCGTAAGCGATTCCGAAAAGCGCGAGATACGAGAGCGCCCAAGCAGGCCACAGGATCGCGTCACCGTGAAATCCGAGCAGATAAAATGGTGCCAGCAAAGCGGGCCAAAGGAGGCTCGTCGCACCCGTGGAGAGCGGCTCGCCCGCTTGGAAACGGAAAGGATGTCCTTCTGCAAGGGCGCGCGCGTACTGAAAGTGGATGTACGAGTCGTCGAGGGTCGCGCCAGGGTGCCCGACGCGCGCGAGCACCGCGCTGATCGTCCATTTCGCGATCAGCACGACGCCCAATCCCAAGAGGATCAGTGGCGCGTGTCGACGGAGGCGTTCGGAGAACATTCGGAAGGCCCGAAACTCGCCGACTGCATGCTCCCGCGTCAATGATTTCGTCGCGTTTCCGAGGCGCCCTTCGAAGCTCACGTGGTAAAGGACCCCGCGATGCCGATCCCTACCCCCTACGTCAATGCGCCGCGCATCGGTGCGGGTGAAGAGACTGCCGTCGACGTGCGTACGCTCGTGATCGGCGATACGTTCGAGCTCGAGGTGGGACCCGGGCGGGGCGGCTTCATTTTCGAGCGCGCGGCGGCCGCGCCGCAGGCCGGTCTCGTTGGTCTCGAGATTCGCCGCAAGTGGGCAACCATCGTCGACTCGCGCCTCGCCAAGCAAGGACTCAGCCCTCGCGCGCGCGTGTTCGCCGAGGACGCGAAGTGGGCGATGCGTCGCATGGGCCCCGACGGCATCTTCGAGCGGGTTTTCATGCACTTTCCCGATCCGTGGTGGAAGAAGAAACACGAAAAACGGCTCGTAATGGGCGACGTCTTTCTGCGGGAAGCCTCACGCTTGTTGAAGAAGGGCGGAGAGCTCTTCGTTCAGACCGACGTCGAAGAACGTGCGGCGCTCTACGAAGAAGCGATCGCGACGGAGTCCACCTTCGTCCCTTTCGGCGACGCCGAAGGCTCGCCGCGTCTCGCTGAAAATCCGTACGAAGCGCGGAGCCCTCGTGAGCACCGCGCCATCGCGGATCAGTTACCGGTCTACCGACTTCGGTACCGACGCATCTGAGCCGAAAACGGGCGGCGGCGACGGCGACGGCACCTTGGTGGATGCCGAAGGCACACCCGTGACTCGGCTCTTCGCGCTCGTCGAACCGGATGGTGCCGCTGCCGGAGGTACCGGCGCCGTCGGCGTGCCGCTCGAAGTGGCGCTTGGCGACGGCGTGCTCGAGGTCGCGGTTGGAAGGGGCGCAGTCGGAGCGATACCGCCCGGAGACGTTGCGGGCGTTGCGCTTGGAGCTTTCGTGCTCGATGAGCCTGCGCTCGCGGACGAGCCTTGCGAAGCAGCGGCCGCATTCGAGGGCGCACTCGATGAAGCGCTCAATGGCGGAAGCTTCGAGAGCCCTTCCGTCTCTTTCAGGCGCGAGACGTCCGCGGCATTATCGGGAAGATAGAGAACGACGCGCTCGCCTTTTTTGAAGGTCTCGCGTCTGCCTTTGCGATTGATGCGTTCGAGCGAAGGGACCTCTACGCGATAGCGCTTGCCGATGATCTCGAGCGTATCGCCATCGTGTGCTTCGACGACGACGCGCTTTCGGCCCTTCTGACCTTCCCAGTGAGCGAAGAACTCGTCGGTGCCGACGACGATCAGGCGGACGTCACTTTCACGGAGGACCGCGACGCGCGAGAGATCGGCCTCGCTGCGGACGAAGGCTTGCAGTGTCATGCCCTCTTGGAGCCGAACGGAGCTGTCGAACGTATTCCAACGTGTGAGCTCGAACATCGCGACGCCCAAGGCATCCGCGATCGCGGGCAACGTGTCACCCGCAACGACGCGATAGAAGACGCGCGTACGATCGGGCTCGACGAAGACGTCTTGCGGAACGACGACGACGGGCTTCTCGCCTTTGGGCGTCTCGAGCGCAGCAACCGGCGCGAGGGTCGCAGCTCCCGGGACGAAGAGAACCGCGCCGCGCGCGAGCGACTCGTTCTTGTCGATGCGATTCATGTCGAGGAGAGCCGCAAGCGCGACCCCTCGCTGCTCGGCGATCGATTGCGCCGTCTCTCCCTGCGCGACCACATGTTGCGTGAGCGGAGCCACACCGCGCTTTCCAAGCTCTGCGGAAACGCGATCGGCTTTGCCTTTCGGCACGTGAATCTGGAAGGTCGCCGGGTTCTGCGGATCGGAGGGAGGCGCCCTACCCGCGCGATACTCGGGATTCAGGGCCTCGAGCTCTTTCTGCGTCACCGCGACCCAGCGCGCGACGTCCGCGAGGGCCACGCCGGAAGGAACCGAAACGACGTCGAGAGGCACTTCGGGATCGAGCGTGACGTTGTCGAATCCGAAGAGCTTCAAGTTCTTCATCAGAATCGCCATCGCGTGGAGCTTCGGAACGTAGAGCGTCGTCTCCCACGGAATCGCGCCTTCGAGGCGGGACAACGTCCAAAAGTCGTTGGAGTTGTATTTGCGAATCGCCGAGAGCATTCCCGCGTACCCGTAGTTGTAGCCAGCGAGTGCGAGATCCCAGCTCGAGAACCGGCGATACAAATCGCTCAAGAACTCTGCGGCAGCCTCCGTGGAGGCTGTCACATCGAGGCGCTGATCGTACCAGCGGTCGACGTTGAGCCCATAAAGACGCCCTGTTTCGGGCATGAATTGCCATAGGCCGAGGGCGCCCGCAGAAGACCGCGCCTTCTGATCGAATCCGCTTTCGATGAGCGAAACGAGCATCAGCTCTTCCGGCAGCCCTTTGCGGCGCAGTGTCCGCGCCATCTCCGCGCGATAGCGTCCCGAGCGCTTCAGCCAATAGGAGAAGAGTGCCCGTCCGCGAGGTTCGTCTTTGAAGAACTCGACGAAGCGGATCACGCGCGGTTCGAAGCGAACTGGAAACGATGGCAGCTCGATCTCGGAGAGCCAAGCAGACTTCGCTGCGGCAGTCTTTCCGGTTGCGTCCGTCGAAGGGCTCGAGCTCGTCATCGGACCTTTGATCGCGCGAAGCTCGGCGATCGACATTTGCCCGGGAACTTCCGTAAGCCAATCGCGCGAGGCGCGAGGAAAGAGTTGCTCTTCGGCTTCACGGAGCATGCGGAGCTCGGTCGACTCGGCGCCTTGCATCAGCTCTTCGGCCGTCGGTCCCGCGGCGACTTGATGGCGATAGCCGGGATCCGGTTTGCGCTCGGCGTGGCTATAGCGCGCGTCTTCGCCGGGAGTCCCCTTCCCTTTGCCTTTGGCGGGAGCTCGCGTCTGCGCATCGGCCGAAACGGCACACGTCAGCGCGAGAAGCGCGAGCAGGTACGGGGCGCGGCGTCGCATCGAGCGATCGTTTCACAGGCCAGCGCCGGTCGGCAAAGTTCTTAGGAGGAGGAAGAACCAGTCGCGGCGCGATGGCGACGACGAATCGCAAAAAACGCGACGATGGCGAGGAACGAAGCGAGAAGTGCGCGACCCGAGCTCCGATGGCGACCGATGCCGCAGCCCGGTTCGAGATTGGAGCCGTCTTCGTCGATGTGCTCTTCGCCTTCGGACGTCGACTGCGCGGCGGGCATCGGAGCCGCGTCGGGGTCTTCGACCACTGCCCCTGCGTCCACGGGCGTTGCTGCCGCATCCGGCTTCTCGTCGCATTTCGCGCCTTGCACGAATCCGCCGATGGGCGCAGCCGTGAGCCGAGCTTCCGTCGCCGGTCCGTAGGCGCCGTCTTCCGCGATCTTGTCTTCGGGATGATTGCGATTCCAAAGGCGTTGGAACGCGCGAACCGAGAGGCCCTTCAAGTCGGCGGTGCCGCCGCCGATGTAATCGTAGTGAACGGGATCGGCTGAGCCCATCCAGCGAAATGTGTTTCCCGTGAACGCCGCGCGCCATGCGGCGTTGTCTTGGACGTCGACGGCCGTTCCCGATTCGTGATTGCTGGAGCCCGGACGCGCAGCGAGCGAGATGCCGCAGCGCTTCTGTTGGTACCAGCGGTAGAGCATCAACTGCTGCGGAAGCGTGCGCGTCGACGAATTGACCGACAGCGTCACCCCTCCACGCGCCGCAACGACCTTCTTCAGCGCATCGGCCGCGCTCGTCTGCATGAATGGATAGGCGTTGAGCCGCAGCACGAGATTCGGGATCTTGTCGATGCGCGACATCGTGTTCGGACGCAGACACTCGACCTCGGCGATGAGCTGATCCGAAAGGCCGCGGACGAGATTCGTCGAGCACGACGGATCGGCGACGGCTTGCCCGACCGTGTCCGTCGCAACGAGGGCGCTCGTCGAGATGCCGACGCCATCGTCTTCGCCTTCATGCTCGTGGTCTTGGAACTCTTCCTCGGCACAAGCCGTGAAGAGAAGCCCGAGCGAAGCGACGACGACGAGAGCTCGCATGTGCCCTCAGTTTCACCGAATATTCTGAAGGGGCAAGCGTGGCGCCACCCGCGATGACCGACGTTCGTCCAGGAAGGCGTCTTAATGACAGAAAGCCGAGCCATGCCGGCCGGTTAGCGCGACGTCCAAACGGATTAATTGTGGCCGCGGAAATAAAGTGCATCCGCGAGGACGCAACGAGTCTGCCCGCCAAAAGAAGGCCGGTTCACGCTGCGTTCGACGCATGCGCGAATCTCGGAGCCTTACCAACAAAAGCCGGAAGCCGGCTTCGCGCACCTTCGCGCGAAATTTAGTGGAGCTGAGGGGAATCGAACCCCTGACCTCATCCATGCCATGGATGCGCTCTCCCAACTGAGCTACAGCCCCAAAAAAGGGAGCCGAACTCTTAGCGCGACTTTCGCTGCCTGTCTCGAATTTTTCGTGTGCCCTGAAAAGAGCTCACTGATTGAGATATCCGGTCGAGACGGTAGAAGCCGAATCGAAATCGAAGGCCTGGCCGAAGGCGAAGGTCACCGCGAAGGAGGGCACGCCCACGGGGAGCGGCCGCTCGAGTGGAACCGCGAAATCGAGGCGATAAACGATGCGCTCGAACTGGGGAACGAGCGCGCGGAGGCCGAAACCAGCGTCATGATGAAGGTGCGGATTTCGGAAGAGGTCGTCGGGGGCGTCCGAAGCGTCATAGAAAGCAGCGGCCCCGAGTTGGATGGAGGCGAGTCGAACGGGTTTGGAGCGAAATTCGGTCGTGCCGTAGACGAGGTCGCGTCCGATGAACGTCCCCGTCGGATAGCCGCGGAGACGCGGGCCTACGCTCGAGAAGCGGTTTCGCGAATTGGCGAAGCGATAGAAAAAGCCGCCGTCGACGATGAAACGGCCGATCGGTGTGCTCGGTGAAGAGAACCGAAAGTCGGGGCCGATGGATCCGTCCGACACGTGCACTCCGTTCGTCTCGACGGTGCTTTCGGCAGAGACGCGGAGCAAGCCATCCTTGCCCAACGGAAACGTGTATTGTGCAGACGCTGACATTCCGAGAAAATCTCGACTCGACCCGAGTGCGCTGAGCACGGGATAGGCGCGCAGTGAGAGGTCCTGTCCGAGTCGCACGTCTTCCTGCAATCCGAGGGTCTCGTGATTGATGATGCGCATGTAGTCGTTCGAGTAGCTGCTGATCCCCGCAAAGGGGCCGACGCGTCGTTCCCCCACCGGAAGCCGACGACGCTTGAACTCCGCGACGCCGATCGGGTCGTAGCCTTCTACCCCCTCGAGGCGTGCGTCTTTGAGGTTCACCTCGCCGCCGAAGAGGACGTTGATCTTCTGCTGCCATCCGAAGGAGCGCGTGACCGCGAGCGAATACCGATACGCGTTGTTCCGATACATATCGGGAATGAGGTCCCGCTCGGGCGTCGATCGCGCATTGAAAAGCGCGACCTCGCCTCGCAAGAAACGACGGACGACGACGTCCGACCACGCGACGGAAGAGTTCCAAGCCCATTTCGTCCGCGTCGTGTAGAGCGGCTGCCCCGCCTGCGCAGATCCGCTGGACCCTTCGAGAGTGCCGGTTTTCGTGTTGAATTGAAGCGATGCCGCGGCGCCCACGCCGATCCACGTGCTGAAGGCGCGCGGGTTGATGTACTCCGCGCCGATGGACGTCGTACCGGGAAGGATCGAGATGTTCGCGCGGACCTGCTGGTGCGCGCCGAGAAAGTTTTGCTCGCCAGGCGATGCGCTGAACTGCTCGATACCGCCAGAAGACGTGACCGTGAACGTCGTGATGTTGAGACGAAGACTCCAGATGTCGCGCGTGATGACGAGGAGGCGGATCGAGTCTTCCGTGTTTCCTTTCACGGGGACCACGACGACCAGCGAGAAGTTCGCGAGCCTTCGGAGATTGCGCGCGAGCTCGTCGCCAATGACGTGATCGTAGGGATCGCCGACATTCTGGAGCAGCGCGCGTTCGATTACGAAGTCTTCACTCTTCCAATGAATGCCGTTCAATACGGGAACGGCGATCGGTGTGAGCGGTGACGCGAGTGGGACCTTCTTCAAGAAATCGAGGTCGTCCTTCTCGAAGATGTCGATCGTGTAGATCTCGACCTTCTCGATTCGCTTTCCTTCGGGATTCGGCTCGAGCTCGAGCTTTCGCTCCTTTAGGACGCGGTCGATCGTGCGGACCTCGAACGCCGAATAGGAACCGGAGCGCGAGATGGGTCGCGCATTGAGGTCATCGGCGAGCGCCAACCGCGGCAGCATCGCTGCTGCCGAGAAGAGCAGCGACGAAAAAATCGGCGCCAGCGGAGCCCATGCGCGCTTCACAGCTGAAACACGATCCCTTGCGTCGGAAGACCCGTCGCTCCTTCGAGTGCTCGCGCATAGAGACCCACTTGAAGTCGGTACGAATCCAACCGGGGAGCGAGATCACGGTCCGTCTTGTAGTCGACGACAACCCAGTGGTCGCCTTCCCGGAAAGCGAGATCCAACACTCCTTCGATGGTCGTTCCTTCGTCTTCGATCGAGACCCAGGTTTCACGCCTCACTTCGTCGGCGTTCCGCGCGCGCTCGAAGACGGCATGCTCGAGCGCACGCTTGATCGTCGCGAGCGCAGCTTCCACTTCCTCGTCCGTGGCGCCGAGAGTCCGCGCATAGAATTTCGTGAGATCGTTCACCGTCTCAGCGTCGTACGCCAAGGGAGCCACGGCGAGAACGGCGTGCACGAGCGTCCCAAAGCGTTCGCCGCTCGGCGTCGTCGCCGAAAGCATCTCGGTGCGCGGAATGATCTCGACGGGCGTTTTGCCGGGAGCTGCCGAAGCTGCCTCGGGATCCACTTTTCGCATCGACACGGTGACGGTCGGGAAGGTCGGAGCGCTTCCGGACGCGTTCGCGCCATCGCGCCGCGCCTTCCATTCGGCATGGATACGCTCACCCTCTGTCGCCGCGTGGAGCGCCCCTTCGGCTTTCGCGAGCAGGCGTTGGTAGCGAAGACCCGTGTCGACCTTCTCTCCCATCGGCAGAAGTGCGGGATCCCAAACGAGAACGAAGTGATTTCCTTTTCGTGCGCGATGGATCCCGGGAACGATCGCTTGCCCAGGGTCTACGTTGCGCGCCGTCTTGCGATCGAGCACCGAGTCGCGTTTGAACGGCACTTTGAGATACGGCGCGACGATCGGAAACTTCGCGTGGGCGGAGTCAGGGTAGACCGCGGGGCCGAAGTCGTCACACCAGCTGGGGCCGCCCTTGCCGCCTTGAAGGTTGTGAGGGGCATCCCCGAGCACAGGAACGACGATCATGTCGCGCGCGCGTGTCGCGGCGACGTACGAGAGACGAAGACTCTCTTCGCGGTCATGGCGAAGAATTTCGTCTTTGCGTTCGAGGAGATCGAGCGGAGTGCAGTTGGCGAGTGGGAACGCGAAGAGATCACGCGAGGCATCGAGATAGCGGGAAGGACGTCCGCCGCCCGTCGTCGCGCTGAGATCCACGAGGATGACGACCGGGAATTCGAGCCCTTTGGCGCGATGGACGGTCATCATGCGCACGCCATCGGCGCCCTCTTCGACGACGGGAGCGTCGTTCGTTCCGCCGCGCGCCTTGTCTCGCGCGAGTTGCCTCAGGAACGCGCGGAACGAGGTCGCACCACGCCGCTCGAACGATCGCGCGAGATCGACGAAGCGCGCGACGTTGGCAAGGGCGCGCTCACCGTTCGGCCAGAGCACCATCTGCGCTTGGGCGCGCGTCGCTTCGAGGAACTCGACGAGCGTTTCGGCAATGGGACGACGATTACGTGCATAATGCAGCTTTCGCAAGATCCCGAGCGCACCAACCACCTCGACGAACGTCTCGGGCGGCGTTTCGTACTTCTTTCTTGGGTGGAGCGAGCCGAGCTCGTCGCGAAATGCGAAGAGCACGTCGTCCGTGAACGCGAAGAAAGGTCCGCGAAGCACCGCGTAGACGGAGAACTCGTCTTCGGGGTGCTCGACCGCCGTGAGAACGTTGGTGAGCGCGCTGATCTCTTCGCGATCGTGGAACGCGCGGCCGCCGACGAGCACGTGCGGCACCTTGTGAGCCTCGAGCGCCGCTACATAGGGCCGCGTCGTGTCGTCTCCGAACGAAACGAAGCGCCGGAAGAGGAGACATACGTGGCGCGGCGCGATCGGAACCCGCGCGCCATTTTCTTCGACCGTAAAGCCGCTGTCCCGCGTGAGGTACGCGACGAAGGCGCCGACGGCCTCTGCATAGGACGCTTCGAGCGAATACTTGGTGAGCCCGTAATCGCCGTAGGGATGCGGTACGGGGAGCGCGATGACGGCGGGACCGTCGACGTGAGGCTCGCGAAAAGGCGTCTGCGGAACGTACGCCGCTTGGCTTCCGTCTTCGGTCTCCTTCATCGTCTCTT
>JAHFDV010000634.1 GCA_023248815.1 Myxococcales bacterium | reverse complement strand
GACGCTGAAGAGATCCGTGCGTGCGTCGACGTTGCGCGGGTGAAGGATCTGCTCGGGGCTCATGTACATCGGCGTACCGAGGAGCGAGCCCGTTTGCGTCTTCGATCCCGTGCCGCCGGCCGCGTCGATTACCTTGGCGACACCGAAGTCCAAGAGCTTCGGGACGATGACACCTGGATGGGCGCCGGAGGGATCTTCGGAAAGGAAGATGTTGTCCGGTTTGAGATCGCGATGGACGATTCCGCTACGGTGTGCGAACGAAAGCGCGGAAAGAATGGGGCGAAGCGTCGCGACCGTCTCGGTGAGTGACGCGCGTGCTCCCGCCGTGAGACGTGCCGCCAGCGCCTTGCCATGGAGGAGCTCCATGACGATGAAGGGCGCACCATCTTGCGCGAGCTCCGAACCGAAGATGCGCACGATGTTTGGATGAGCGAGGCGTGCTCCGGAAACGCCCTCTTCCATGAAGCGACTACGGACCTGCTCGTTCTCGAGGAATTCTCGCAAGAGCACCTTCGCGCAGAAGCTCGCGCGATCGCCGACGCGCTCGATGGCGTACACGGTGCCCATCCCGCCCGTGCCAACGCGGCGAACGACGCGATACCGATCCGCGAGGACGGTTCCGGTGCGATCGCTTTCGGTCATGCGCGCAGCTTCGCGAGAAATCGCTGCTCGACTTCAGCGACTACCTTCGCGTGTTGCTTGTCGACCTCTTCGTCTTTGAGCGTGCGATCGGACGCGCGGTACGTGACACGGAACGCGAGGCTCACGTGACCTGCGGGAACGCTCCCGCCAGTGAATCGGTCGAAGACGCTGACGGATTGCCCGAGAGGACGCGCTGCGACGAGAGCGACTTCTTCGACATCGCCCGCGCGCACGGCTTCGGTCACGACGAGCGAGAGATCGCGCAGGGTCGATGGGTAACGCGGGATGGACTCGAACGAGCGATTCGAGTCGATGAGAGCGAGCGTCGCCTCGGCATCGAGATCGAATACGACTCCGTTCGTGAGCTCGAAGGACTCGAGCACCTCGGGATGGAGAAGGCCGACGGATCCAATCGTCTTGTCGCCAGTGGTGACGCGCGCGGCTCCGCGAGGATGAAGATGACGAGGAAGATCGGTCGCCGAAAAAGGAACGAATGTCGGTTTGCGACGCAGCAGCCGCTCGATCAGCCCTTCCGCGAGACCGAGCGCATCCCAAACGTCGTACCCGACGGGCTTCGCGAGATACGTCTCGTGCTCGCCCGCAAGAACGGCGCAGAGTCGCAATTCTTCTTTGGGAAGGTCTCCACCCAGGTCCTCGAACGTGCTGCCAATCGTAAAGAGCCGCGCCTCGGAAACGCCGTGACGCCGTGCACGCGCTGCTGCTTGCAGGAGCGTCGGCAAAAGCGACGTCCGCATGACCGATTGCTCTTGCGAGAGCGGATTCTGGAGAGCGACGGTTGCCGGTTGTGCGAACACTTTTTCGAGATCGGCAGGCGAGACGAAGCCGTACGTCACCGCTTCGCCGAGACCGAGCTGCACCGCCGCCGCGCGCAGGAGCCGAACGCGCGATTCACGCGTCTCGACTTCGCGCGTGGGACGAATGCGCGGCAAGACCGTCGGAATGAGATCGATGCCGTAGAGGCGCATGACCTCTTCGACGAGATCTTCTTCGCGCGAAAGGTCGGGGCGATGCGAGGGCGCGCGCACCGTGATCGAGTCGACGGTCTTCGAGAGCGTCTCGCAGCCGAGCGATTCCAGCATGCGCGGCACGTCACCAAAGGGAACTTGAACACCGAGAAGTTGGTCGAGTTTGGACGCGCGCAACGAGATCGTGGGGCGCTCGAGCTTTTTTGCGCGAAGGAGCTGCACTTCGCCCACACGCGCGCCGTGCGCAAGCTCACGGAAGAGAGCGTCGGCCTCGGCAAGCGTTGCTTCCGCGATCCCGTGATCGATCCCGCGTTCGAAGCGATGGCTAGCGTCGGTGTGCATGCCATGACGACGCGCTGCGCGACGAATTCCGCGCGGAGAGAAGTAGGCGACCTCGAGGAGGACGTCGGTCGTCGAATCCGTGATCTCGCTTCCTTCGCCGCCCATGATGCCCGCCAGACCGGTCGCGGTGTTCTTGTCGGCGATGACGAGATCGTCTTCCGTGAGAACGCGGTCGATGCCGTCGAGGGTCTTCAGTTTCTCGCCAGCGCGCGCCGTGCGAACGATGATCTCGTTTCCGTCGACGTGGGCGAGATCGAACGCGTGCGTCGGTTGTCCAAAAAAGAGCAGGAGATAGTTCGTGATGTCGACGACGTTCGAAATCGAGCGGAGTCCGAGCGACGTCAGACGGTGGCGCATCCAGAGGGGTGAGCGCTCGACCTTCACGTTCTTCACGAGAAGCGCGCCGTAGTGCGGCGAGCGGTCGGGTGCTTCGATCGATACCGCGACGAGGTCGCCGATGCGCATCGAGCCGCCTTCGATTTCGCGGACCGCGACCTTTTTGAGATTCGGCGTGAACGGCAAATTCAGAATCGCCGCGGCTTCGCGCGCGAGCCCGATATGACCGAGACCGTCGGGACGATTCGGAGTGAGGCCAATCTCGAAGATCGTATCGAACGAAGACGGGATGGCCTTCGAAAGCGCGTCTCCTGGCTCTCCGGTCTCAGGAAGCCAAAGACCTTCGCCCTGATCGCTCGTACCGAGCTCGGCTTCGCTACAGAGCATGCCGAGACTTTTGACTCCGCCAATCTCGCGCGCTTCGAGCGTGAGGCCCTTCGCAGGAAGATGCGTACCGAGCGGCGCGAAGACGACGCGACCGCCGGCCTCAGGAACGTTCGGCGCGCCGCAAACGACTTCCAACGTTCCGTGTACTTTACCCGCGTCGATGGTGACGAGACGCAGGCCGCTCTTCGTCGGGTGAGGACGAATCGATTGGACCTTCGCGATGACGCACGACTTCGAAGCCGCACCGAACTCGGTGATCCCCTCGACCTCGAGCCCCACTTTCGTGAAGCGCTTGGCGAGCTCCACGGGCGGCGGAAATTGATCGGCAAGTGCTCCTACGAGCTCACGAATCCAGTTGTACGAGGCCTTCATCGACGGTGCCTTCTCGTATCACGAG
>JAHFDV010000633.1 GCA_023248815.1 Myxococcales bacterium | reverse complement strand
CACGTCCGGCTCTTGCTTCCGCCGAAGAGAGGCGCGACGTCACGCAGACGCGACCGCAGCACGACGTACGCGCGCAACAAATCATTACAGGCATCGCGAGCGACACTCGCATCGCAGTGTCCGTGCATGAGACGGTCGCGAGCGATCCAAAGTCCGCCAATGAGCAGCCGCTGTTGCGCGAGGGCAAAGGCTCGTTCGACCTCACCGCCAAGGCCTATACGAGCTTCGAGTGGAAGGACGCGAAGCGGATCGACACGTATGTTTTCGACGTCGACGCGACGCGAGCTCACGCGGGAGCGCGTGCCGTGCAGCAGGGCGCAAAGTAGCTACCGCCATCACGCTTTGAAATAGGGCCTCGGCCTCACAAGGCGCCCAATGTGAGGACCAGCGCGGCTATTGTGAAGCCTCGCCGATGCACGTCCCCTCTCTTCTTCTCTCTTTCATCCCACGCGAGCCCGACCGCATCGACACGACGCGCCTCCGTCTCGCGCTCGCCGCACAAGGAATCGATCGCACCCCACGCGCGATTCAGCAGCAGCTCACTTCGCTCTCGTCGGATCACCCGATTCGCTGCATTGCGACGTCGAAGCCTTATCAGTGGCAGTGGCGTCGCGAGGCACGGGGGTACGAATTTCCGCCGATGAATGCGCATACGGCGCTCACGCTCACGCTCGCATTCGAATACCTCTCGCCGCTTCTTCCACAAGCGACGCTTCAACATTTGCGTTCGCAGGTCACGCGCGCCAAAGAAGTCCTGGGGCAATCCGGCTCGGTGGCGAAGTGGAAAAACAAAGTGCGCGTACTGCCGCGCGGCATTCAGTTGCTCGCGCCGAAGATCGCGCCAGAAGTGCTCCACACCGTCTACGACGGCGTGCTTCAAGAGCGCTGCCTCCTCGTGTGTTACAAAAAACGCAACGCGAAGAGCGCCGAAGAGTTCGAGGTGCATCCTCTCGCGATCGTCGCGCGCGGCTCGCTCATCACGATGGTCTGCACGAAGAAGGGTGAGCTGCGGCAGCTTCATCTTCATCGTATCCAGTCGATCTCGCTCCTCGACGAGCGCGTGCGAGTGCCCGCATCGTTCGATCTCGATCGCTTCATCGGTGAGGGCAATCTCGCGTTCCGCAAAGGCGGCCAAGAGATCTTCCTCCGCGCCCTCTTCGATACGGCTGCTGTGACGACGCTCGAAGAGACGCCGCTCGCAAGGACGCAAACGTTGGGGGAAGAGCGCGAGGGCCGGAGATTGCTCGAGGCAACCGTGCCAGACACCGTGGATCTGCGCGCCTGGCTCGCGAGCTATGGTCCCATGGTCGAGGTGCTCGAACCGCGCGCACTCCGCGACGAATTCGCGGCAAACGCGAAGAAGCTCGCACGCTTGTATAAGTAGTTCGCGAAGCGCTCATGCGAAGCTTTTCTTCGCATGTCTCCTCTAGCTTCGAAGGATGGAAGTTCTTCTCGCTGCCATCGCACTTGGGTCGCTGGTCCTCCTCGTTCTGCAAGCGCGGAAGCCGCCCGCTACGCCTTTCGATTGGACGCCGTTACATTCCGTCGCGATCGATCTCGAAAAGTCGCTGCGGAGAATGGAGTCGTCGGCGAAAGACGACGCCTCCCGCGATCGCAGTGAACGAGACGGCGCCGCAAGACACCTCCGCACAGAGCTCTTGACCCGCCTTTCGCAGCTCACCGAAGCCAACGAGCGAAAGCTCGAGGCGCTTCGCGCGACGATCGATGAGCGCTTGCGTCTCCTGCAAGAAGACAACGGGCGCAAGCTCGAAGAGATGCGGACGACGGTCGACGAGAAGCTCCAAGGAACTCTCGAGAAACGCCTCGGCGAATCGTTCAAGCAAGTGAGCGATCGTCTCGAAGCCGTGCACAAAGGTCTCGGCGAGATGCAGACCCTGGCCAATGGCGTCGGCGATCTCAAGAAGGTGCTGACGAACGTGAAGACGCGCGGCACGTGGGGAGAAGTGCAGCTCGGCGCGATGCTCGAACAAGCCCTCGCGCCCGAACAATACGCTTCCAATGTCGACACGCGCGGTTCCGGCGAGCGCGTCGAATTCGCGATCAAGTTTCCAGGACAGGGCGAAGGCAACCGTCCGCTGTGGCTCCCCATCGACGCGAAGTTTCCCGTCGAAGACTATCAGCGCCTCGTCGACGCGAAAGAAGCAGGCGAGCTAGAGCGCGCACAGCTCGCGGGCAAACAGCTCGAAACGCGCGTGAAAGATTGTGCCGCAGACATCTCGAAGAAATATGTGGAAGTTCCGCGCACGACGGACTTCGGGATCTTGTATCTCCCCGTGGAAGGCCTCTACGCCGAGGTCATGAGTCGCCCGGGGCTCTTCGAAGAGATTCAGCGGAAGCACCGCGTGATGATCGCGGGCCCCTCTTCGCTGTGGTCGCTCCTCACCTCTCTCCAGATGGGTTTCCGCACTCTCGGGATTCAGAAGCACGCGAGCGATGTGTGGAAGGTTCTCGGAAGCGTGAAGACGGAGTTCGGCAAGTACGCGACGTTGACGGAGAAGGTGAAGAACAAGCTCATCCAAGCGACGAACACGATGGGCGATCTCGAGACGCGGGCGCGCGTCATCGGGAGAAGCCTCGAACGCGTGACCGAGGTCCCTGAGTCCGTAGAGATCGCAGCGGTGACTGGGGCGCGCGATTCCTACGAGCCCGAGAGCGGCCCGATGTTGTCGGCCGTGTCACGTATCGACGATGACGAGAGTCTCGACGAGGATCTCCAAGGGCTGGAAGACGAGAAGCTCTTGGCAGCTGCGGGCCTTTGACTCGGCGGTTCTGGAGAGAAAAGGCAGCGGCATCTTCGCGCGAACCGCGGCCCCTCCGCATGACATGCGGATCCGTCCGGCACAGGTCGGCACAGTCGTTCCACTCGGTTGCCTCGCAATCTGGTGCACGTGAGGCATCGAGCGAATGGCACGCACCATGCTTAGGGGCTCCGCATGAAGAAGCTTCTTTCGGTGGCGCCCATCCTCGTTTTCGTCGCCTGTGGGTCTCGCGGAAGCCTCGACTCGGATAGCGCAGATCCGAGAGGCGCCAATGAGGCGTCCCCGGACAGCGGGCACACTGGGTCGACGGCGCCTGTCGGGTC
>JAHFDV010000632.1 GCA_023248815.1 Myxococcales bacterium | reverse complement strand
ACGAATTCGCCGACATGGCCTTTCTGCTGCATCACGCACGCAAGGGAGAACTCTTCGTGGATATCGGTGCGAACGTCGGCTCGTACACGGTGCTCGCCGGCGCTGCTCTCGGGTGTCGCGTTATCTCCGTGGAACCAGTTCGGGCGACGTACGACTCGTTGGTTCGCAACATCCGCGTGAACGGAATCGCTGGCCTCGTGGACGCTCGAAATATCGGTGTCGGAAAAGCTCCCGGCACCCTGCGGTTCACTGCAGACCTAGACTGCGTGAACCACGTTTTGGCGGAAGGCGAGACGGCTGATGCGATCGAGGTGCCTGTGCTCACGATCGACGACCTCATTCGCGGGGACGTCGCGTCCGTCCTGAAGATCGACGTCGAGGGCTTCGAAACACCAGCCCTCCAGGGAGCGACGAATGCGCTACGCGATGGCCGCATCCGCGCCCTGATCATGGAAACCAACGGGTCTGGGAATCGGTACGGCTTCGACGAAGACGCGCTAGTGGCTCAATTGATCGCGTTCGGATACGAGCCGTGCGCTTACGATCCGCTCACTCGCTCTCTCACTCATCTCCCCGAGCGTGGTCACGTCGGTAATCTCATCATGGTGCGCGACTTCGCCGACGCGTCGCGACGGGTGAAGGACGCGAGCGCGTTCCGGGCGGTAGGTATCTCCGTCTAGTCTGCTGTATTCAACCGGGTTCGCCACGAGCCGTTCCGCGCTTGTTCTCGTCGGCGATTAGGACGATAACCGCGGCATGTGCGGAATCACGGGCATGGTGTTTTCCGACGCCTCACGCCAAGTCGACCCCTCGGTCTTGGACGCGCCGCTGCACGCCATTCTGCATCGTGGTCCAGATGGTGAGGGGCGGCTCGTTCGCAGAGGCATCGCCGCAGGTATGCGACGGCTCGCGATCATCGACATCGCCGGCGGTGACCAGCCCATCTGGAACGAGGACCACACGATCGCCGTCCTCTATAACGGCGAGATCTACAACTACCGTGAGCTCCGCGCGTTTTGCGAAGCCAAGGGGCACCACTTCAAGACCGAGAGCGACACCGAGGTCATCGTTCACCTGTACGAGATCTACGGTGACGACTTCGTCTCCAAACTGAACGGAATGTTCGCCATCTGCTTGTGGGATGAACCGAGAAAACGAGCCCTTCTCATCCGGGATCGCTTCGGGATCAAGCCACTATATTTGCGGCGAACGAAGGCCGGGGTCGCGTTTGCTTCGGAAATCCGAGCGTTCAAAGCGATGGGGATTACCCAGGTGCAATTCGATCCTCAATGGGCAGGCGACTACTTGCGCTTTCTCTGGATCCCCGAGCCGCGCACGGCATGGGAAGGCGTCGAGCGAATGGCGCCCGGCACCTATCTCGTCATCGAGGACGGATTGGAGCGAGGTGTCCGTCGATACTATCGCCCAAAGATTGGACCAGGGGACGGACGAACCGAAGAGATCCCGCGCCTCCTCCGAAAGTCAGTGGAGCGTCAGCTCCTCTCCGAAGTTCCCGTCGGAGTTTTCCTCTCTGGCGGTCTCGACTCCTCCATCCTCGCCTCGCTAGCTGCCGAATCGGGAGCCAATATTCCGGCGCATACAATAAGGCTGAAGTCCGGCGGTGCTCGCGATGCGGGCGCAGAAGATGCGGAATACGCCGCCGTAGTCGCAAAAGGACTCGGGCTCAGGCAATACGAACACGAAATCGACTCCGACTTCGTCGATTGGCTTCCGAAGATCGTGAAC
Organism: Myxococcales bacterium; assembly: GCA_023248815.1. Lineage (GTDB taxonomy): Bacteria > Myxococcota_A > Polyangia > Polyangiales > Polyangiaceae > JAHFDV01. The sequence goes on along the minus strand of JAHFDV010000632.1, from coordinate 1,362 downwards.
TGGACGGATGACCCCATCGGTGACCCAGCGCTGATCCACACGTACCTCATCTGCAGTCGTGCGAAGGAAGAGAGCACAGTGCTGCTCTCAGGGATGGGCGCCGATGAACTCAACGGGGGGTACCGGCGACACATCGCGGCTCACGCGATGGCGCCGCTCTACGGTCTGCCGACACCACTCGTCGAGTTGGCGACGGGAGCTGTCAATCGAGCCGCCCATGCGTTTGGACTCCTTGCAACGAAGAGCCAGCTTGCTCGTCGCATTCAAAAAGCCGGGAGTGCACTTCCTGCGGACCCGCGACATCTCGCGATCCGATATGCCGAATGGACCTCCCACGAACGCATCGAGTCCCTCGGCCTGAGAATCACGTCGTTTGAGGAGCTCGCGGCAAGCCTGGACGAGCGCGTCGAGGTTCGCGGCGGAGACCTACTCACGCGCGCTTTGGCGTTCGACGTGGGAATGTACCTGCCAAGTCACAATCTACGATACGTCGACAAAATGAGCATGGCCGCGAGCGCGGAGGTTCGAGTGCCTTTTCTCGATCACGAACTCGCGGACGAATTGCTGGCCCTTCCGGATCGGGATCGTGTGCGAGGTGCAACCGGAAAGATCGCGTTGCGCTCAGCCGCGAGCGCGCTGGTTCCGCCCTCCGTACTTCGCAGACCGAAAGTTGGTTTCGGAGCGCCGCTTCGGGATTGGATGACGGGACACCTTGGCGATGTCGTGCAAGACACCGTCATGAGGCCCAATGCTGAGATCCGGTCGTGGCTGGACGGACGGGGGCTCGATGGGCTGATCGAAGCGAATGGCGAAGAAGACCTTAGCTACACGATTTGGGGCCTCTTGACCCTCGAGCTTTGGGCGAGGGCAGTCAAGTCGCAGCAAAGCGCTGCACCGTCCGTTTTCAGCGAGTAGCCGGTCGATGGCTAGAGGCCAGCGAGGAGAGTGCGAGCACGCGCTTGATACGTGTGTTCTCTCTGAACAAGATCGTGCCCTTCTGCGCGGATCGATTTTTCATCGATCGAGCCGTGAAGCACGTCTCGGGTGATCTTGATCGCCTCGTTCAGTGAGCGGTAATAAAGGACGTGCTTTCCGTGTTGGAATTCGTCTGCCATCTCGCCGCAATAACGCGCCAGCTGTAATCCGCCTGCCATCGGGATCTCGAAGAAGCGCATGTTTGCTCCCGGACCATTCGTATGATCCGTGACGTTTAGATTGACGCGTGACGAGCGCAAGATCTTCGCGAAGTCGTTGCCTTCGGGAGCTCTGCGCGTCCACTTGGAAAGCACGCGTTTGTCATTGCATCGGCGGTCCCAACTCGGTCCCCAGATCTTGATGCTCGCTTCGGGAAATGCGTCGATG
>JAHFDV010000229.1 GCA_023248815.1 Myxococcales bacterium | reverse complement strand
AAGATGGCTCGTGGAAATGAACTTCGCCACCCCTGCCCCCGCCCGCGCGGAACGGCCGACGTCTCTGACTACCGTCCTCTCCGAATACGTCGACCGGAAGAACGTCGTCCCGATCTCACTCGTGACGCTCCTCGGTGTTGGGGCCGGCGACTACATCACTGGTGTGGACATCACCTTCACGCTTCTCTACCTCGCTCCCATCACGCTCGGAGTGTGGTTCCGAGGACGAAGATTCGGAATCGCACTCGCGCTCACCGCCGCGTTCTTCGGCTTCGCCACGTCGATTGTCTCGACGGGTCGACGTTTCTCGTTCGGCACGGCGATATGGAATCAAGTAGGCACGCTCGGTGTATTTCTGGCGATCGTCTTCCTCCTCGACATGCTGCACGCGTTCCTCGAAGACGAGAGACGAAAGCATGGGCTCGCAATCGAACAGCTTCGCCACGCCGAGCGTCTCAACGTCATCGGAACGCTCGCAGCGGGAGTGGCGCACGAGCTCGGCACGCCCCTACAAGCGATCACCGGCAACGCCGAGCTCTTCGAGTCCCGTCCACTCACCGAAGAGAACGCTCACCGCTATTCTCGCGCGATCCTGGCACAAGTGACGCGGATGACGGAGATCATCTCTCACCTTCTCGACTTTGGTCGTCGCGGTGGTTCTGATCGTCAATTGACGGATCTTCGTCAGCTCACGGAGAAGGCAGCGTCCCTTCTTCGTCCCATGACGCGAGGTCGCTGCCGCGTCGTTTGCGAGCCAGGAACGGCGGAAGCTCTTGCGCTCGTCAACCCGGGAGAGATCGAGCAGGTGCTCGCGAACCTCATCTTGAATGCCATTCAGGCGACGCCGAGCGGAGGCGAAGTGCGCGTGCGCTGCGAGGTCGACGAATCGGACAGGGAGGGTCCTTCGGCATCGCTCGTCGTCGAAGACGAAGGATCTGGAATTCGACCTTCGGATCTTCCAAGGATCTTCGATCCGTTCTTCACCACCAAGGGTGTCGGCACCGGCACGGGGCTCGGTCTTTCGGTGAGCTATGGCATCGTCGAGGATCACAAGGGGAGCATTTCTGTAAAAAGCGAGATCGGATGGGGGAGTCGCTTCGTGGTGCGCCTGCCTTTGAACGCCTGAGAGGAAGCGCGTCACTCTTTGGGCGGACGTTCGGAGTCGTTCCAGCGATCGAGCATCCGAGACAACGTCTTTCGTTCGATTCCGAGAAGGCGAGCGGCCGCGCTCTTGTTTCCCGCAACGCCTTCGAGAATGCGCCTTACATAGTGGTGCTCCAGCTCGTCGAGGGTGAGGATCGCGGTGGGATCGTCGTTCGAGAGAACGAGTTGCGTCGAACGAAATGCCCGCACTTTGTCCGGGAGGTCGCTCACGGAGATCTTGTCGAACGAGGCGAGAGCCACGGCGCGCTCGAGGCAGTTTTGGAGCTCGCGAACGTTGCCGGGCCAGGCGTAGGCCATGAGCTTCTGTGCGGCTTCTGGTGAGAAGCCAACGACGCTCTTTTTCGCCCGCGCCGCGATCCGGTCCAAGAAGTGCTGCGCGAGCAAGAGCACGTCTCCGCCGCGCGCACGAAGCGGTGGGAGCTCGACGGTGAGCACGTTGATCCGAAAATAGAGATCTTCGCGAAAGCGTCCCTCTTCGACCATCGTTTCGAGATCGCGGTTGGTCGCAGTGACGACGCGCGCGTCGAAGGCGATCTCCACGTTTCCGCCCACGGGACGAACGGTGCGCTCCTGAAGCGCGCGGAGAAGCTTCGGCTGGAGACCGAGGGGAAGCTCGCCGATCTCATCCAGGAAGATCGTGCCGCCATTGGCCGAAGCGAAGAGACCCGTCTTCGCCGTTTTCGCGTCTGTGAACGCGCCCTTCGCGTGGCCGAACAGCTCGCTCTCGAGCAGCGCTTCGGGCATCGCCGCGCAATTGACGGCGACGAACGGACCGTGCGCACGGGCACTCTGTGCGTGCAGCGCATGCGCGACGAGCTCCTTGCCCGTACCGCTCGCCCCGGAGATGAGGACAGGTGCATCTGAATCGGAGATCTTGCGCAAGAGCGTGTAGAGCTCACGCATCTTCGGGCTCTGTCCGACGAGCTCGCCGAAGTGCCCAGTGTCTGCGACGACGAGCTCGAGCCGTCGTACGCGTTCCTTGAGCCCGGCCAATGTGACGCCGCGATCGATGGCCAATACGAGTTGATCGATTTCGAAGGGCTTCGGTAGGAAGTCGTAAGCGCCCGCGCGAATCGCGAGGATCGCCGTGTCCATGTTGCCGAACGCCGTGATGATGATCACGGGGAGATTCGAGCGGATTTCGAGGAGGCTCCTGCACAGGTCGAGGCCATTCATTCCCTTCATGTTCACGTCCGTGACGACGGCCGCGAAGTCTTCTTGGCGAACGAGCTCGAGAGCTTCGCTTGGCACGGTTCGCGTCGTCACTGCGAATCCACGATTTTGGAGGCGTTCCCCTAGGAGGTCGCACATCCCCTTGTCGTCATCGACGACCAATACGTGCTGTTTCATGAGGGCATCACCTGCGGAAGAAATACCGAGAATGTCGTCCCTCGCGGGCTCGACTCCACGCCAATCCAACCGCCGTGGTCCTCGACGATTCCATAAACGACCGATAGCCCCAATCCCGTTCCTTCCCCGGGCGCTTTCGTCGTGAAGAACGGTTCGAAGATGTGCTCCCGAACGTTCTCGGGAATTCCCGGTCCGTTGTCGGCTACGTCGACGCGGACGTAGACGCTGGGAGGTGCGTCGAGATCTTTCGGAGGTGAGAGCTTCACGTTTCGGGCAGCGATCGTCAGCACGCCTCCCGCGCTCATTGCGTCGACGGCATTGCGTACGAGATTGGTCACGATTTGCTGGAAAGTCTCGGCGTCGAGCGCGACGCGCGCGGCTTCTTCGAGATTCGTGGTCGTCATGCCGATCTGTTTCTGTGCCGCGATGGGTTCGAGGAACGTGAGCGTACGAGAGACTACTTCAGCGACGTTCGAGGGCGAGCCGTCCGGGCCCTTGCGCCGCACGAAGTCCAGAAGTTGACGCACGATGCGACCGATGCGACCAGCCTCGTGCTCGATCGAAGCGGCGCTCGTCTTTGCCTTCTCTCCCGTCACCTCGCCGGAGGCGATCATCTGCGCACGCCCCGAGATGACGCTCAGTGGGGTTCCGAGCTCGTGAGCCACGCCGGCCGCTAGCTTTCCTGCCGTCGCGAGGCGCTCGGCGTGCCGCAGCTCGTTGTCGGCCGAGAGACGGCGACGCGTCTCTTCCAGCACCGTCATGTGAGCCGCGGAGAGGGCCGTGCACATCGCGTCGATCTCCGTCGCGAGCGATCCAATCTCGTCGGTGCGTTGCCAGGCGAGCGGTTGCGCGAAGTCTCCTTTGGCGGCCCTGCGGGCTTTTTGCACGACCGCATGAATCGGATTGGCGACGAGCGAACGACCGACGGCCAGCGCGATGAGACTCGCAACGAGGACGAACGTCGCCATGCTCTCCACCATGATCCAAGTCGCGCGACGAACGCGAGCGCGCCCCTCGGCAAGAGACTCGCGAATGCGAATCGCCCCCGCGATGCGTTGCCCATCCATCCGGAGCGGAAAAAGGGAAACGAGCGCGTCCCCCTCGATGTGATGCGTGTCCGAGATGCCACCTGCAAAGTCGCTCGATGCAGAATCGCCCGAGATCCATTCGAGGCGCGTGGGGTGCTGGAGGCGATTCGAGATGGCCATCGTGTGCTCGATGCGAGCGCCGATGGATCCAGGAGATCCCGCGGTGTCCACGGCCGTCGCGCGAATGTATTCACCGAGCACCTGATGGTCGCGCGAGGTCTCGTCGATGACCTCTTGCTCCTCACGCGCAACGCGCTCCCAACCCACGGCAAAGAGGATGACGAGAAAGAGGCCAATGAGGACGGCGGTATAGCGACCGATCAGCTTCATGAAGAGCGGAGTGTACCGCCCAAACGCTCGCGCGCCGTGCGCGTCACGCTCATTTGATGTCGAGCACGGTACGGAGCTCTTCGATGCCGTTGGCGAAGTTCACGCGCGCCGAAGCTTCACTGCAGTCTGCCAGGACACCGATCTCTTTGAAGGCCATGTCGTGAAAGAGCCTCAGCTCGACGACGAGGCGTGTCTTCGGCGGGAGATGTTGCAGGTGCTTCTCGACCTTGCGCCAGAGCTCGGCGGCAACGAGCTTCGCGGTGTCGAGGGCACTCGTAAAGCTCGCAATCTCCTCGAGCTCGACCTCGTCTTTGCCTACTGCGGAGAGCGGACGCGCGCGCTTGCGATGATTTAGAGCGAGGTTCACTGCGATGCGGCAGAGCCACGTGCGAAGCGGCGCTTCGCCGCGGAAAGATGCGCGATGCTCGAACGCGCGCGCAAAGGCCATCTGCGTCACATCCTCCGCATCTTCTTCCGTGGAGACATAGCGTCGAATCAGACCGCGGAGCAACGCACTGTGCTTTTGGACGATGCGGTCGAAGAGCGCGTGATCGCCCGAACGGAAGAGGGCCGCGTCGCGCTCGTCTTCCTCTGTCAGCGCGGCTGAGTTTGGGGGCAAGGTCGGCGGGCCGTTCACCCACTTACTCTAGCATTCGCGATCCATGACTCAACCGACGCGGACGCGGTGGAGCTCGAATTTTCGTATAAATCGCACGAACCTTTGCGCCGCCGTAGATGGAAACGTTGTCGTCTGGTCGATGGCCCAATACGATGGTGATGCATGCGCGGGCGCGTCCCATTCGGAGTTTTCTTGGCAAGCGGCCTCCTCGCGACGTTCGTTGCCGGAACCGCTCAGGCGGCGCCTGCCAGGACCGAGACGCCTCCTTCCCCAGAAACGCGGGAGAAGGCGGCCGCACTTTTTGGTCGCGGTACCGCGCTCTATCGAATTGGTGACTTCGCACACGCGGCTCCTCTCTTCGAGGAGGCCAACCGGCTGGCGCCGCATCCGAACATCCTGTGGAATGCCGCGCGCGCGCGTGATGGTGCGGGGGACTACGCGATGGCGGCCAACGAGTACGACCAATACTTGCGCGATTCGTCGGAGACCGAACCGGATCGCAAAGACGCGACGAAAGCACTCGCGCGGCTGTCACGGAAGCTCGGCCGCTTGAGCATCGACGTTCCTCAGGGGGCGACCGTGCTCCTCGACAAGGAGCCGATCGCGTCACTCCAACCTTACGTGCTTCCGGGCTCGCATTCCGTCGTCGCCTCCCTCGGCGATCGCACGGATTCACAGAACGTCACGATCGAGATTGGAGGCTCGCGAAACCTCGCGCTTCTCGGCCTTTCCTCGACGCCGCCCCTCGTCGCCGCCGCACCTTCACTCGCCACTTCCGAGACTGTCGTCGAGAAGAGCGAAGCGCGCGGGATGTCTCCTTGGGTCTTCGTCGGAGCGGCGACCCTCACGGCGGCCGCCGCAGGATTCGCGATCGGCTTCGGTGTCGACACGCTTCACGCCCGAAGCGAGTTCGACAAGGCTCCGACAACCGCTCGTTTCGAAGAGGGGCGGGACAAGCAAGTGCACACCAATATCGCGATCGGAATAAGCGCGGGGCTCGGTGCCATCACGGCAATCACCGGCATCTGGCTCGTAGACTGGAAAGGGCGATCACCGCGTGTCGGCGTCGCCCTCTCCCCTTCCTTTACTGGAGTTCAAGGCACGTTCTGATCGGTGCAGATTGCACGAATCAGAGCGCGATCTTGTAGTTGTGGTGCGTGTACTCGTTGGGGAACGTGTCGGTGAAGCTGCCGTTCGTCACTGGGATGGTTCGGTTTTCGTCGACCACCGTGACGGTCGTTCCCTTGATGCCCGCCGGTAGCTTGAACGTCTTCGATCCCGTCGTCTGATTGAGTCCAATCGAGACGAAGATGTAGGCCGAGCCGCTGGACGCCTTGAGCATCGTCTCCGTTCCGTTGGCAAAGTCATATGCGTAGGACTGCGTGTTGATGACGGGCGCCAGCGCCTGAATCTGCGCGTTCACGGTCTTCACCTTGTCTTTACGGGCTTGATCGCAATCGACGAGCGCATAGCCGCCACACGTCGGATCGTTCGAATGCTGGAAGTACGCGATGCCGTGCGCCTCGTGCACGATCGAGTTCCACACCGCGCCTTCGAGTTGCTCGGGCTTGATGACGAGCGAGCCCGCTTCCGTGAGGTACGGTCGCGCCACTTCCACGAACATCCAGTTCGGATGCAGGTTGTTCGGATCTTGGTAGCGCTTCATCTGATCGACGTACCAGCCGTACGAACCACTCGAGGCGACCTTCGCGCCCTTCGGCCAGTAGGGAGAATCCGGCGTGATGCCCCAGATGTGCGGGCTCGTATAAAAGTATTTGTCCGCGCTCGCGACGTCGACCACTTGAATGAGGTCGTCCATCGTGTTGATCGCCCAGTACGTGTGAAGGAGACCGTTGCCGTAGTTCGCGAATGCTAAGCGCCCGTCGTTGCGCGCGCGTGCCGTCGCAACCATCGCCTTTTGCGCGACGAGATTTTCGTTCTCGTTCGCTCCGCTGCAACCGAGCCCCATGTCGCACTCGTCGGAGATGAGCCACGAGACGACGCGCGTGTCGGTGCCCACCTCCGCCGGCTTCCACTCGTCCTGCGCCATGACATACATGCCGAGGTTCGTCATCGAGGCGATGCTGGAGCCGTCGTGCTCCGCGCCCATGTACGTGTTCACGCCCACCGCCTTCAGTTGTGGCGCGTGCGAAGGCTTGCCGAGAAAGACGCTGATCGGGAAGAAGCCCGGATTGCTCCAGCCCGCCGCGTCCGCCTTTGCGAACTTCTTGTAGTACGCGGGGCCGCCCTCCCACGGTACACGCGGGAGCGACAGCACACTCGTGCCGGCATCGGTGGTCCCTGCGTCGGGCGTTCCGCTCCCGGTATCGGCCACCGAGGTGTCTGGCTTGCCACTGTCGAGAGGAGCGCCTGCATCGACGACCGCGGACTTCGGCTTGAAGATCACGTCGACCCAGTAGTTGCTGGCGCGATAGCTCTCCGTGGGAAACGCGCTCGCACCGTAGCGATAGACGCCGTTGTGACCGGAGCTCGTGTCGGCGAGCGCGTGAAGCTGGCCGTTGTCGATCGCACGCCCGGCAAAGTACGATTCGTTGACGGAGTAGTGTCCGCCGTCCATGTGATACGAGACGACATAAGTGCCGGCGTTCACGGTGAACGGATTCGCGAGACGTACCGTTTGCCAGCCCGAAGCGGTTTCGCTCGTGAACGTCTGCGAAGCGAGCAAGGTTCCCGTGCTCGACCAAAGATGCGCTACGTGCGTGCCCTTGTTCGACGAGCTCTTGTAGAAACGAAATCCATTGATGGTGCCGGCGACATCGAGCTTGATGCGCACGCCCACTTCGAGAGCAGCTGTATCGCCATCGGCGAGCGTTCCCGGCTTTGCCGTGTCGGCCCAGAGTGAAAGCTCCCCTGCGTTCAGCTCATTGTTGGTCCCACTAGAGAGATCGTCCGAGCCTGCGTCGTCGGTCGTACACGCGAGGAATCCGACGGCGGCGAGTCCTAGGAGAAGGGCGGCGCGTAATGCCGCCGAGTGTGCGGAAATCGACGGGAGATGGAGGTGGCCTTGGTCCGAAGACGCTGGGTTGGTTCGCATGCCTCTTCGACACACCTTCAATTCCGTTCGTAAACTCCACTCGGACGAAAAGTGAGCTTGCGAAGGAGGGCTCGGGTCACAGCGCCACCTTGTATACGTGGTGCGTGTACTCGTTGGGGAACGTGTCGGTGAAGCTGCCGTTCGTCACTGGGATGGTTCGGTTTTCGTCGACCACCGTGACGGTCGTTCCCTTGATGCCCGCCGGTAGCTTGAACGTCTTCGATCCCGTCGTCTGATTGAGTCCAATCGAGACGAAGATGTAGGCCGAGCCGCTGGACGCCTTGAGCATCGTCTCCGTTCCGTTGGCAAAGTCATATGCGTAGGACTGCGTGTTGATGACGGGCGCCAGCGCCTGAATCTGCGCGTTCACGGTCTTCACCTTGTCTTTACGGGCTTGATCGCAATCGACGAGCGCATAGCCGCCACACGTCGGATCGTTCGAATGCTGGAAGTACGCGATGCCGTGCGCCTCGTGCACGATCGAGTTCCACACCGCGCCTTCGAGTTGCTCGGGCTTGATGACGAGCGAGCCCGCTTCCGTGAGGTACGGTCGCGCCACTTCCACGAACATCCAGTTCGGATGCAGGTTGTTCGGATCTTGGTAGCGCTTCATCTGATCGACGTACCAGCCGTACGAACCACTCGAGGCGACCTTCGCGCCCTTCGGCCAGTAGGGAGAATCCGGCGTGATGCCCCAGATGTGCGGGCTCGTATAAAAGTATTTGTCTGCGCTCGCGACGTCGACCACTTGAATGAGGTCGTCCATCGTGTTGATCGCCCAGTACGTGTGAAGGAGACCGTTGCCGTAGTTCGCGAATGCGAAGCGTCCGTCGTTGTAGCTGCGAATCTTCGCGACCTTCGCTTTCTGATCCACGAGATTCGCGTTCTCGTTGTCGCCCGTGCAACCGAGGCCCATGTCGCATTCGTCGGACGCAACCCAAGCGACGACGTTTCCGTCGGTTCCGAGCTCGCTCGTCTTCCATTCGTCTTGCGCCATTACATACATGCCGAGGCCCGTGATGCTCGAGACCTTCGATCCATCGTGCTCCGCGCCCATGTACGTGTTCACGCCCACCGCTTTGAGTTGCGCGGCGTGAGAAGGCTTGCCGAGAAAGACGCTGATCGGAAAGAAGCTCGCGCTCGACCAGCCGGCGGCATCGGCCTTTGCAAACTTCTTGTAGTACGCAGGGCCGCCTTCCCAAGGAACGCGCGGCAACGTGAGCGCCGCGGGTCCCGGCGCTTCCCCGTCTCCTTGCGGGGCTATGGAACCGTCGATCGGTTGTACTTGCGCTCCGCCGTCATCGGACGTCGCGCTCGAATCGCCGCCGACGCTCGCATCGCGCGCCTCGTCGTTGCGCGGTTCTTTCGTCCCATCGTCCTCGCCCGAGCTTCCGTCGTCAGTGCACGCTGCGAACGTGAGGAGCGCGACACCGAGCGCGCCCATGGCAC
>JAHFDV010000029.1 GCA_023248815.1 Myxococcales bacterium | reverse complement strand
CGCTTTTGCGCGGCGCGCGCTTGCGTCTCGCGCGAGTGCTTGTCACCATGAGACACGATGAAACTTTGCAAGAGCTGCCGCCGTCACGTTCGTGAAGACTCTTGTCCGTTCTGCGGCGGCGTCGAGATGCAAGCCACGACCGCCGCGAGCGGGAACACCGGGGGCATTGCGCGCGCACGTCTCATTGCGGGAGTCGTGACGATCGCGGCATCGAGTACGGCCCTCGTGATGGGCGCGTGTTCTTCCGGAACGGAAAACCCCGGCCCAGATGGCGATGGCGGCCGGGAAGAAGACGGCACGGGCATCGCCGTCTACGGAAGCCCTCCGGCGGACGCGCAAGTGAAGGACGTCGTCAACTCGGTCGACGCCGCCTATGGCGGGCCACCGATCCACGACGACTCCGGCGTCGCCCCTGCTTACGGATCCCCTCCGCAATTCGGCCCGCCCGATACGGAAAAATGACTGCGCTCGGCCCTCGTCCGCGTTTGCTCCCGATCGCGCCGCACCCGGCTCCTGCACGCCGCGCGCTTCCAGTGATCGGTGAAACGCGTCCCGTCGACGAACGGTGGCGTCCCAATTATGCAGTCTGGGAAATCACGCTCGCTTGCGATCTCGCGTGTCGTCATTGTGGCTCACGTGCGGGGCGCGCGCGTCCCGACGAGTTGACGACGGAAGAGTGCCTCGACCTCGTCGATCAAATGGCGGACCTCGGTGTCAAAGAGGTCACGATGATCGGTGGCGAAGCGTACTTGCGCGAAGACTGGCTCGACATCGCCCGTCACGTGCGGAAACGCGGAATGATTTGCACCGTGACGACGGGTGGGCGTGGCCTCACGCGAGATCGCGTGTTCGCTGCGAAGGAAGCGGGAATTCAGGCGTTCTCGGTATCGGTCGATGGGCTTCGAGAATCGCACGACGCGCTGCGTGCAGCACAAGGCAGCCATGAGGCCGCGCTAGCTGCTCTTTCGTACATCAAAGAGTCGGGTCTTCGCTCTTCGGTGAACACGCAAATCAATCGCCCGAACATTCGCGAGATCCCAGAAGCGTTCGCGATGCTGCTCGATCTCGGCATCAAGGCTTGGCAGGTGCAAATCACGACCGCCATGGGACGCGCAGGCGACGAGCCCGAGATCTTGCTCGAGCCGTATCAAATGATCGAGGTGCTGCCGCTCGTCACGCGAATGAAGCGCCTCGCGCAGAAACGCGGCGTGACCGTGTGGCCCGGCAACAACATCGGCTATTTCGGTCCCAACGAAGACGAGCTTCGCGGCAATTGGCCAGGAGGACATCGCGGATCGTGTGGCGCAGGACGTCGCACCCTCGGCATCGAAGCGAATGGGGACATCAAGGGATGTCCATCGTTGCCGAGCAGCGACTACGTCGGTGGCAACGTTCGCGACGCCAAGCTGCGTGCGATCTGGGAAGGCACGAAAGAGCTTCGCTTCATGCGCGATCACAAGAAAGAGGAGCTCTCGGGCTTTTGCGCCACCTGCTACTACGCCGACGAATGCAAGGGCGGCTGCCAATGGACCTCGCACGTGCTTCGCGGATTTCGCGGGGACAACCCCTATTGCCATCATCGAACGATCGAGCTTTTGCAGCGCGGCGTGCGCGAGCGCATCCGCAAAGTCGTCGCTGCGCCGGGAGAGCCCTTCGACTACTCGCGCTTCGAAACCTTCGAAGAGCCGTGGCCTGAAGACGAGCGGAAGATGGCGGAAGCGATCGTCGCGACCAATGAAGGTTGGCTGCCGATCTCCGCACCGTCTGCGCCGCGTTCTTCCAGCGCGGCGTGAACCACCGCATCGACACGAGCACTTGCGCGCTGTTACGCGGCCCGTTGCGCGCGCACTTGAATCTGCGAGAATCGCGAGATGAAGATCTGTCTCGCGTGCCGTCGACACATCCGTGAAGGAGAGTGTCCCTTCTGCGGGTCGAGCGAGACGAAGAACGCGCGCGCACAAAGCGCAAACACAGGAGGCCTCACGCGCGCAGGGCTCATCGCGGGAGCGGCGTTGATCGGCGGGGCCATCGGCGCATCGGCGTGCGGCGGATCCATCGATGGCGGCGGAGACGTCGCGATGTATGGCATGCCTCCGATGGATGCGAGCGCCGATGGTCAAGACAAGGACGCCGCAGACGGAGGATCTCGAGACGCCGCTGCAGACAGTAATGGAGCGGTACCGCCCTACGGAATTCCGCCTGTCGAGGCCGGTCCGCCCAACGAAGATAGTGGCGGCGGTGTCCCGCTCTATGGTCTTGCGCCGTACGATCCGCCACCTGAAGAGTGATTCGACCGAACGCGTAGCTAAGGCGCGCTCATCACGGCGTGCGCGTGCCGCGGATCGCAAAATCCCGACCAAAGGAGACGATCGAGCACTTGCGGAGCGTCGAGAGTCGCAAGCTCATGATTGCGCGCGAGCGCGATGAGCTCATTCTCCTTCTCGCACGCGTTCTTCGCGAACCACGAGAAGAGCGCTTTGAAGTCCGCGAGAGTGCAAGTCTCCGTGTCGGACGACGTTGGCATCGCGACTCTCCCTGTGACGACAGCGACGACTTTGTCATGAGCGATGGGTACGAGCTGCGGTCGAAGAAGGGCGAGTACCTTCGTGAGCGACGTGAGCGTTGCGCCTGGCGCCGTACAAAGCGCCCACATCGTTTTTTCGATCGCGTCGTGATCGAGCGAAGCGAAGTCGAAGAGCGAGCCATCGAATGGAAGCGCCGTGAGAAGTGTGTCCCACGTCTCACTCATCGCGCTCCACGCCGCGAACGTGTGCGAGGTTGCGCGCGCGTTCACCATCCAGGCATTGGGAAAGACCGCGGGCAGAAGATCGAGCGCGGTCGCTCCTTCGAATTGGAGCTTCCGAAAGAGATGCGCCGCGCGATCATATCCCGAGGCACCGGGCAGCTCGCCGCGAAGACGGAGAGCGGCGATCGGCGCGGCGATCGCGTGAGTCCCCGTCGCCGTCGGGAAAGCGAAAACGGTTTCGGACATCGGAGCGACTAGTTCGACGAGAAATCGCCCGGGCAACCCGTGTAGCTCGTCGTGTAGCGCCCCACTCTCGTGATGCGAATCTGTCCGACGGATCCCATGACGGCATTGTACGGGCCGTTCTTCTGATGACCGACGTGGGCGATCTTGTCGGTGTAATTGGAAGCGTCTGCAAATGACGTGATGAGCGCGCCGTTCTTGAAGACATACGTGGTGCCGCTCACGCGAGAAGCAGCGTACGAAGCCCAGACATTGAGCGCGGAAGAGTCGTCCGTGCCCACCTTTCCCGTCGCACCGCTGATGAACTGAACTTTGCTCTTCGTCTTGTGGGAATAGAACGAAGGAAAAGTTCCGGGCCCGGGCGGGTAAGTCGCGTCGCCGACGAGGATCTCCGACTGCTGATCGCTCGGATCGCTAAAGGCGGTTTGATACACGGATACTTCCACAGTGAAGTCGCCAGCGCCGATCGCCGAGGGCATCGTGATCGAGAAGCCGTTCGCGGTGCTGTACCCACCCGCGTTCCCGAGCGCGCACGAAGCACCGCCCGGAGCTCCAGCCGGCGTAGCGGAAACGGTCGGACTCTTGAACGTCGTCACCGTGCTTTTGCCCGTCACGTCGGTGATCGTGGCAGTGCATGGGATGTACGCGAGCACCTCCGTTTTGAAGCTATCGACGGCACCGCTGCAGCCCGTCGCGGGGCCCGCATCCTCGGCAGGTGTCGAGGTCTCCGGTATGGACGTGTCGGGGAGCTCCGAAGAAGTATCGGGCGTACTCGCATCGATTGGAGTCGAGGAATCGAGCTCGGTAGAAGGGCTTATGGTGTCGCTGCCACACGCGACGGCAAGCCCGAGGATGCCGATGCTTGTGCCGAGCGAAGCGCAAGCCGATGAGACGGCCGAAAGACGTGCAAACATGGAGACTCCCCTATCGTCCCTGGCGTGAGTGCTGGGATACCGACGGACGAGAAGGTATCTGCTTCACGTTGCCGTGGGGATTCGAAATCGCGGCCTGCCCTCCTTGGGGCGGCTTCACTCCGCAGGAATGATCAGCCCACTCTCGAGCTCCTCACGCGCCGCGCGGCGGCGACGCAACACCGTGAAGAATACAGGCGTCAGAAGAAGCCCGAAGAGCGTCACGCCGATCATTCCGGCGAACACCGCGACCCCCATCGCATGGCGCATTTCAGCGCCGGCTCCGTGCGACGACACGAGCGGCCAGACGCCCATGATGAATGCGATCGACGTCATGAGAATCGGGCGCAGGCGCAGGCGGCACGCCTCCAGAACGGCGGCGATGGGATCCCCCGTTTTTTCTTGCTCGTCTTTCGCAAATTCGACGATCAAGATCGCGTTCTTGCAGGCCAGACCTACGAGCACGAAGAGACCAATCTGCGTGAAGATGTTGTTGTCGCTTCCATCGAGGAAGACGCCCGAGATCGCTGCCAAGAGACACATCGGCACGATCAGAATGACGCTGAGCGGAAGCGACCAGCTCTCGTACTGCGCGGCGAGCACGAGGAAGACCAAGAGCACGCATAGCGGGAAGATCAAGAGTGCCGTATTGCCCGCCTGTTTCTGCTGGTACGCGAGATCCGTCCATTCGATCGCCGTGCCCGATGGGAGCTCATTGGCGGCAATCTCGGCCATCGCGTCCAGCGCTTGACCCGAGCTGACTCCCGGCGCTGGGCCACCATTGACTTCGGCCGCCTGAAAGCCGTTGTAGCGAGTAACGCGATCGGGGCCCGTCGTGTCGTGCACCGTGAGCATGCTGGAGAGCGGGACCATCATACCCGCGGCGTTCCTCGTTCGCAGCGATAGGACGTCGGCGGGAGTGAGTCTTCGCTCGGCTTCGGCTTGCACGGTAACTTGGAAGGTGCGACCGAAACGATTGAAGTCGTTCACGTAGAGCGAGCCCAAGTTCGCTTGCATCGTGTCGAAGACATCGGTGACCGCCACCCCTTCTGCTTTGGCTTTCTGACGATCGAGATCGGCGAAGAGTTGCGGCACTGAGATCTGATAGCCGGAGAACAGGCCCGCTAGGGTCGGTGCTTTGCGACCGGCATTCAGGAGCCTCTGCGTGTCGTCGAAGAGCGCTTTGGACCCGCGATTCTCTCGGTCCTCGACGTAGAGCTTGAAGCCGCCGATCGTTCCCAAGCCCTGCACGGGGGGCGGTGGGAAGACGCCGATGAAAGCATCTTGCTCCTCGCCGAAGCGCTGCTGCAGGGTCGCAGCGATGGCTGCTCCCGTGAGGTGCTTCCCTTTGCGCTCTTCGAACGGTTTCAATCCCACGAAGACGATGCCCGCGTTCGGGCTATTGCTGAAGCCGGCGATCGAGAGGCCCGGGAAAGCGATGGCGTGCTCGACCCCTTCTGTCTTCAGCGCGATGTCCGACATGCGACGAATGACGGCTTCACTGCGATCGAGTGAAGCCGCATCGGGAAGCTGCGCGAAGCTCACGAGGTACTGTTTGTCTTGCGTGGGGACGAAGCCGGTCGGCACGCGCGAAAAACCGACCCACGTGAGAAGCAAGAATCCGCCGTAGGCTACGAGCGCAATTCCCGTGCGACGCAGGAGACCGCGCACGGCTTTCACGTAACCGCGCGAGCCTGCTTCGAACGCGCGATTGAAGGGACGGAAGAGCCAGCCCAACGCGCGATCGATGAAGCGCGTCGGCATGTCCTTCGGCGTGTCGTGACCGCGCAACAAGAGCGCCGCCAACGCCGGACTCAGCGTGAGTGAGTTGAACGCCGAGATGACGGTCGAGATCGCGATCGTGAGCGCGAACTGCTTGTAAAACTGCCCCGTGAGCCCCGGAATGAAGGCGATCGGAATGAACACGGCGCACAAGACGAGTGCAATGGCGACGATGGGACCCGAGACCTCATCCATCGCTTTCTTCGTCGCTTCGAGCGGCGAGAATCCGAGAGCGATGTTGCGCTCGACGTTCTCGACCACCACGATCGCGTCGTCGACGACGATGCCGATCGCGAGGACGAGCCCGAACAGCGACAGCGCATTGATCGAAAGCCCGAGCATGTTCATTACCGCGAACGTTCCGACCAACGAGACCGGCACCGCGGCGAGCGGGATGATCGAAGCGCGCCATGTCTGCAAAAAGAGGAGAACGACCACGACGACGAGCGCCAACGCTTCGAGCAGCGTGCGCAAGACCTCTTCGATGGATGCGCGCACGAAACGCGTGGGATCGTAAACGACGCCATAGGTGAGCCCCTCCGGGAATCCCTTCGAGAGCTCCTTCATCGAAGCTCGCACGGCATCCGAGAGCGCGAGCGCGTTGGAGCCCGGCGCTTGGAAGATCGGGATCGCGACGGCGCGTTGATTGTCGAGCAAGCTACGTAGCGCGTATTGATTGGAGCCGAGCTCGACGCGCGCGAGATCTCCGAGACGCACTTGCGCGCCGCCGGGGGTCGTCTTGACGATCACGTCCTCGAATTCCTTTTCTTCGATGAGACGGCCGCGCGCGTTGATGTTGAGCTGAAACGCCGCACCATGCGGAGCGGGTTGTTGACCGAGCGTTCCCGCCGCCACCTGGATGTTTTGCTCGCGGAGCGCACGGACGACATCGCTCGCGGTGAGATCGCGCGCCGCGAGCTTGTCGGGATCGAGCCAAATGCGCATGCTGTAGTCGCCCGAGCCGAAGAGCTGCACGTCGCCAATGCCGGGGAGACGTGCCAACGTGTCCTTCACGTGAAGGAGAGCGTAGTTGCGGATGTACGTATCGTCGTAGCGGCCATCGGGTGAGTACAAGTGAACGAGCATCGTGAGATCGGGCGAGCTCTTGCGCGTCGTGACACCGAAGCGGCGTACGTCTTCCGGGAGACGCGGGAGAGCTTGCGCGACGCGGTTTTGCACCTGCACCTGCGCGCGATCGAGATCGGCGCCGAGGCGAAGGGTTACGGTGAGCGTCATCGATCCGTCGGAGTTCGCGAGCGACGACATGTAGATCATGTCTTCGACGCCGTTGATCTCCTGCTCGAGGGGAGCGGCGACCGTGTCGGCGATGACTTGAGGATTGGCACCGGGATATTGGGCACGTACGACGACCGTCGGCGGAACGACCTCCGGATATTCGGAGATGGGTAATCGGAAGATGGAGATCGCGCCCGCGAGAAACAGCAGAATCGAGAGCACGCTCGCGAAGATCGGGCGCTCGATGAAGAAGCGCGCGAGCTTCATTTGGCAGCCTTCTCGTCCGCGAGCTCGACGTCACCCATGGCAATTAGGTCGGGCGACACCATCGCGCCGGGAGCGAGGCGCGAAAGCCCGCGAACGACGACGCGATCTCCTTCGCGCAGACCCTCGCGCACGACGCGCAGTCCTTCGTGCAGCGCCCCGAGCTTGATGGGTCGAACCTCGGCCTTCCCGGACGGCGAGACGATCCACACGAAGCGGCGATCTTGATCCGTCGCGACCGCGCGGTCCGAAACCAAAAGCGATGCGCGTGCGGCTCCCAGCGGCAAGCGCACCCGCGCCGAGATCCCGTCCTTGATGCTTCCGTCGGGGTTTGGCACTACGGCGCGAAGCTTCACGGTGCCACTTCCCTGCTCGACGTGGTTGTCGATGAAGTCCACGCGCGCCTCGCGCGGAAAGCCCACCTCTCCTGCGAAGCCGACCTGAACCTTGAGCGTCTCGTCGTTCGCCAACGCGAGTCCGCGGGCTTCTTCGACCTCGAGATAAACGTAGAGTGGATCGATCGAGACCATCGTCGTGAGCGGCGATGCCGTCGAAGGGCCGACCAAGTTGCCTTCGGTGATGAGCTTCCGTCCAACTTTCCCGTCGATCGGCGCTCGCACGTACGCGTGATCGAGATCGAGCTGAGCAGCCGCGACCGCGGCATCGGCCGCCTGCTCCCGCGCGACGAGCTGCGCCTGGCGCGAAGTCTGCTCGTCCAACTCATTTTCGGCAATCGCTCCGATTTGTCGGAGCTTCACGGCGCGTTCGAGGTTTCTCTGCGAAAGAGTGCGATCTGCGCGAACCGTCGCCAGCTCTGCGCGAGCGCGAGAAACAGCCACTTCGTAAGGGCGTGAATCGATGACGAATAGCAGCGTGCCTTTCCGCACGAAGTCTCCTTCGTGAAAGGCTGCGCGCACGATCGGTCCGCTCACACGGGCACGGATCTCGACGCGGTCGCGAGCTTCGGTGCGCGCGACGTAGTCGCCTGCTTCCGTCGTTTCCGTGACGATCGGAATGGCAACGGTCACCTTGGGAGGCGCGCCGCCTGGACCAGGGCCCGTGCTGGCCTCGACCTTACGGTTGCAAGCCGCAGTGAGCGACAAGAGAGCGGCAGCGAGGAGAGTGAATGTGCGGCGGGATGACGGGGCGTTCATGATCGATTTCCTCTGTGCCCGTATCTAAGTCAAACATTCATACAGTCAAGCAAGTGTTTGAATGATACTGACGCTCATTGCGGCTCCCCGTCGCTGTGTTAACGTGAAGAATCATGGCCAAGCGTCGACTGAGCGCGGGTGATCGCGCCAAAATCTTCAAGGCGTTGGCCGATCCGAATCGCGTCGCGATCGTCGACTTGCTCTCCAAAGGCGATTCCCTGTGTGGCACCGCTCTCGCCGAAGCGCTGGGCATCAGCACCGCGCTCGTCTGTCATCACTGGGACGTGTTGGTGGACGCAGGAATCTTGCGCAAAGAGCGCGTGGGCCAACTCCGCATGTGCACGCTCGACATCGACCGGATTCGCGAGGCGACGGGCAGCTGGGAAGCGAGCTCGAGCGAACGCGAAGCCGGAAAAGCGAAACCGAAGAAGGCGGTCGTTAGGGCGCAGTGAGAGAAGTCAGCGCGCAGACACCTTCGCGATGCGAATCGCGAAGCCGTCGAGCAGCGCCCGGAGGCCGAACTCGAACATGTCGTCGAGGTTCAAGTCGAAGTCCTCTGATAGCTCGGCGGTGACTCGAGCAAAAACAGGATAGCGCCCGGAGCCAGCGAGCTCCGCAAAGGCGGGTTCCTTCGTCCGCATCCATTCGGCTTCGTTCACTCCCGTCTCGTCTTCTGCCTGCGCCTCGGACTCGAGGTTCACCGCGATGCCCTGAATGTAGCCGTGGACTGCACCGTGCATCTTCAGCATCGTCTCTGCCGAGAGCCCGAGGTCGTCCAGCGCGCGCAGCATCCACTCGGCATGCAATATCGTGCTGCGTGAAGGATGCGGCCGCGTCAGCGTGACGACACGAACGAGCCACGGGTGGCGCCGAACGAGCGCCCACTCCAGGCGCGCACCGAGCTCGAGCTGAGCGCGCCAGCCCGCGGGTGATTTTTTTGGATAGGGCTCCGCCTCCATGACTCGCTCCATCATCGCGAAGAGAAGATCTTCCTTGTTGGCCACGTGCCGATAGAGCGACATCGCTGGGACCTCGATTTTTCCTGCGACGCCCCGCATCGAGAGCGCGCCGAGTCCCGCCGAATCGGCGAGCTGGATGGCCGCATCGACGATTCGATCGCGCGACAGCTCGGCCTCGTGCACCCTCTTCACACTGCTCCTCGCCTTGGTTCGTGCGACGACCGTCCCCACGCGCGGAGAAGCCTCCACCCACCCCTCTCGTGCGAGCACTCCCATCGCTTTGGTCGCCGTCGCGAGGGCCACCTCGAAGTCGATGGCAACCTGACGCGTCGATGGAAGACGAGCGCCCGCGCGCAGCGCTCCACTCTCGATTCGAAGGCGGTAGGCGTCGACGATTCGTAGGTAGGGAGGTTTAGCGGCGGGCCTGATCATCTGACTGTACTAGTACAGAATCGTCCGAAAGCTCCAGACTCTTCCAAGATGTGCCTCATCACCTGCTCTATATCAGAGGTAAAATACTAGCGTTCTCTTTGTCGACTCGCGCCACCGAATGGATATGAGCGCGGCTAAAGTGCGTACGCGGTACGCGCACCTATCTCGCGTGCTTGGACAGGAGACTCACATGTCGAAGAAGCGCGTTCTAATTTCTGGGGCAGGCATCGCGGGGCCTGCTCTTGCCTATTGGCTCGCCCGGTACGGCTTTGCGCCGACGATCGTCGAGCGCGCGTCCGCGCTGAGAGAGGGCGGGCAAGCGGTGGACTTTCGTGGCGCGGCGCATCTCGAAGTGTTGCGCTCGATGGGAATCTACGAGGCGGTTGCGTCACGACAAACTCGCATGGGCGTGCAGGTACTCCTCGGTGCCGATGGCTCGCCTGTCACCACCTTGCCAGCCGCTTTCATGAGCGGCGATCTAGAGATCCTACGGGGTGACCTTAGCCGCATTCTTTTTGACAAGGCGGAGAGCGGGACAGAAGCGATCTTCGGGCATTCAATCTCGCGCATCGTCGAGTCCGACGACGATCTTGACGTTACCTTCGATGACGGCAGCGTTCGCACTTTCGATCTCGTCGTCGGCGCGGACGGCCTCCACTCAAATGTCCGTTCGTTGGTTTTCGGAGAGGAATCTCGCTTCGTGCGCTTCCTCGGACACTACGTTGCATCGTTCACGATGCCGAATGCGTTCGATCTCGAGAAGAGCGGGGTCATCTACAGCGTTCCGGGGCGCGGAATGTCGATCTCGAGCGCGAGAAAAGAGGGCGAGGTGCGCGTATCGTTCGTCTTCGCCTCCAGTGATTCAGGGCTCGAGAAGGCTTCTTTCGCGAAACAAAAGGAGGTCATCGTCGCGACATACGCAGGCGTCGGGTGGCGCGTCCCCGAGGTGATCTCAGCGCTCCGTGACGCACGCGATCTCTACTTCGACGCCATCGCTCGGGTCGATATCTCCGAGGTCTCGAAGGGACGTGTTGCGCTCATCGGAGATGCAGCCTTCGGCGCAACCTTGGCGGGGCAAGGCACGGGAGCCGCGCTCATCGCGGCTTACGTTCTCGCGGGTGAGCTCGACGGGGCCAAAGGCGATCACGCGCTCGCCTTCGCGCGCTACGAGAGACTCATTCGACCTTACGCGACGCGCTGCCAGAAGAACGCCGTCCACGTCGGCCCCTTCTATGCCCCCTCGTCTCGCGCAGCCGTCACGATGCGAAATACGATGTATCGCGTTCTCGGCTGGAAACTCTTCGAAGGCGTTCTTCACCGTCTCGTCACCGGAGCAGCGGATGGAATTGCGCTCTCCAGCTACGGAAGCTAGCTCCGCCGCACCGCCAATTTTTTGCACGATCGCCAGTGCTCTAGAGATAATGGCGCATGCGCATCGTCCATCTCGTTTCGTTGGCGTCGTTTGCGTCGTCCATTCTCGTAACCACTGGAGCGTCCGCGCAGAGTGCGGCGGAATCCTCGTCCCCGACCGCCGCCCCCGCAATTCCGGCCACGCGGGTCGAGAGCGGCAAGCAGTTCCCGGCTGTGGGCGGGCACCTTGGATTTGCGCTTCCGATCGCCACTTTCGGCAGAAACAGTACGGTCATCGGAAAGGATTTCGTCACGGCTGGTCTCACGCCGGGCCTCACCGTCCACCTCGACGAGAAGTGGGCGATCGACTTCGAGTTCATCGCGTTCAACGAACTGAAGAACGGTCCCGCGAGGACGACGTTCGTCGTCGACCCGGGAATCCTCCGAAAATTCGATGGGTTCGTCCTCGGTGCGCGCGTCGCGACCCAGGTTGGTGCCCCGACGAATGCGGGCATCGTTCCGATTTTTGTCCTGCCACTCAAAATCTCGGAGAAGCTCGTCTACTTCTTCGAGGCAGACATTCCGCTCTTTCTGCGCGACAACGGTCGCAAAGCAGAAGGAACCGCGACGTTTCTTTTTCAATCGGGCTTCGGTTTTTAACGAAGGCCTCTTCTCGAACGACCGGAGCATCTCATGCAAACGAGGAAGTACGCGGCAGAAGCGATCGGCACGTTTTGGCTAACGTTTGCGGGGTGTGGCTCGGCAGTTCTGGCGGCCGCCTTTCCGGAAGTTGGGATCGGTCTTCACGGCGTATCGCTCGCCTTCGGATTGACCGTCGTGACGATGGCGTACTCAATCGGCCATATTTCCGGTTGCCATTTGAATCCCGCCGTCACGATCGGGCTGACCGCCGGCGGACGCTTTCCGGCGCGCGATGTGTTGCCGTACATCGTGTCACAAGTCGTCGGCGCCGTTCTCGGTGCGGCGGTCCTCTATGCGATCGCAAAGGGCAACCCCGCCTTCGATGTCGCCGCTGGATTCGCCTCGAACGGCTATGGGGCCCATTCGCCGGGACACTATGGCCTCGGCTCCGCCCTTCTCATGGAGGTGCTCATGACGGCCATCTTCTTGTTCGTGATCATGGGGTCGACCCACGGTAAGGCTCCCGCCGGATTCGCGCCCCTCGCGATCGGTCTCGCGCTGACACTCATTCATCTCGTATCGATCCCCGTGACAAACACCTCCGTCAATCCAGCGCGGAGCACGGGACCTGCGCTCTTTGTCGGTGGATGGGCCCTCGAACAGCTCTGGCTCTTTTGGGTCGCGCCGCTCGTCGGAGGCGCGATCGGCGGCGTCCTCTATCGGTGGATCAGTGCCGAGCCGTCCGCTCCGATCGTCGGCGACGGAGAATAGCCCGCCGTCGCGAGGGAATGCCGTTGCGGCGGCAGCAGCCTGGTTCGCGAACTTTAAGGGCAGCTCGAGGTACCCCTTTCAGTGTCCGATGCGCAAAGCGCTCGCTCTGCTCCGGGACATTACAGTCCGGGATCGAGCCCATTCTTTGAGTGGTGGCGTGCATTCGGGCGCGTCATCAGTTTCGGGGCCGCGTGCGGACGCTCGCGGGTCGCGACTGCGGCTCAGGAGGTTCGGTAAAGCCGCCCATCCAACTCGCCGGACAACATCCCGAGGCTCCTCGCGATCTCCGCGTCACGTTTGCCCGATCATGGCGGGCGACCCCGTTCGATCAAGTGCTCGTCGCGACACGTGAGATCGCGCTGCGGATCTTTCGTCCTCAGTTCGTGGCCGCCAGCAACTTGGCGAATGCCTCGAGCTGGCCCATGCGCGCGTCGCGAAGCTCGCTTGTTTTTTTGCCTAGCAGCACCCCGACCATGCGGGCATGGAAGAACGTGTCTTCCGCGCTCTCGTAAAGATCGGCTTTCAATTCACGCTTTCCCTCTACGAGAAGCGCGGCGAAGAGTTGAGGGGAGGGTTTGCGCAAGAGGCCCGCCTTGGCGATGGGCGCAAGACCTGCAGACTCGCTCGACGTCTCTCGTGCCGCGACCTTTCGCGAGGGCTTGGCTTTCTTCGCTAAGGGTTTCTTCGCGACGGGCTTCTTGATCGACGCGGTGAGGTTGGGTTTCACGGGAGTCTTCTTGGCAGTCTTCTTCGGCATGAGGGCGCGACTCTACCCGATGTGCCCTCTTTTTCGCGAGCACGAGTCGCATCGAGGGCGAGAACGCGATCAGTTCGTCGCGCGCGTCACCTAGTGTGCGCGAAGAGCTCTTCGACGGACGGCTCGGCGGTCTCCTTCACGACAAATGCACGAAGCGCTCGGCGATCCGCGCACTTCAGCTGACCGTGGTGTTGCTTCTCCGACAGATGGGTCGCGATGTCGCGCTGCGGGAGAACACAAATCGGATGACTGCTCGGCTCGCGAGCTCCGCGCTTCATTCGCAGAAATCGCTGCACTTCATCGGATGCCGGACCATAGGTGTCGGCGCCATCCAACAGAAACGCCACGAGCTCTCCTGAGATGCGAGCGCTAGAGGGCATGTCTTCTTTCGGAAACGGGAGGATGCGTTTCTGAACATTCGGTTTGAATGTGGTTTGATCGAACGTTCCATCGCAGGTCAGAAAGATCTGGGATGTCGGAATGAGAATACGCACGTCCGGCGTTGGCTCCCACGCCGCGATCGCATGGTTCCAGGTCGGATAGAAGAGCCCAACCTTTTCGATCTTCATTCGGCGCGCAAGCAACGAGTAGAGCGCCGAAAGCTCGTCACACTCCGCGACGGCTGTCGCCCCGAAGCCGAATGCGTCCGCCGAATCGCGTTTGCTTTTGATCGCCTTCTGCCACGAAGCCCAAATATCCTTCGAACTCGGTCCCTTGTTGGGGCTTTGACGTTCGAAGAGGCGAAAGGCTTTGCCTAACTCGTGAAAGGAGTCCGCGCGCCATCCTCAGCCGATATCTCAAAAGCAAAGAGCCGAAACTTTCGTTCCGGCTCTCTGGTGCCCGGTGTTTTTCATCCACCGAGCTGCTTCAGTCAACGTAGCGTCCCCAAGGGGATTCGAACCCCTGTTAGCGAGATGAAAACCCGCGGTCCTGGGCCTCTAGACGATGGGGACGGAAGCCGGTGAGAAGTACCCATTTCCCCTTCCAAAGTCAAAGCCCGAAAAGCAAAAGGGGCTGAAATTCCCTACGGAACCAGCAATTTAATGACTTTCAGGGGTGCAGACTCGGAATTGCGGGAGACGACGAACGTGCGCGCCGTGAAAACGGAGTCACGGCTCGTTCCGCCGATCACCTCGAGGAGGAGGTCTTCCAAGCCGTCTCCGTCGACGTCGCCGGTCGCCATTGCAGCGATCGAATAGGTGGCTTCACCGTCGTCGACGACGAGCACTTTGCCATCGACTCGCGCGGCCGCATTGGGGCGCGCGCTCTTCCACGTCGTATTCGCCGTCTCAGAAATGCCGACCGTCGTGGCGAGCTCCGATGGCAACGACGCGAGCGCGGATGCGTCGAGCGCGAACGCGCGAACGTTGCTCGTCTTCGAGTCTTGGCTCGCGTCGAACGTCTTTCGCGTCAGACAACGAAGCTTCACGAGAGCGAGCGGCCGAACTTCCGTCGCGAGCTTCGGTGGAGTGAGGCGAGCGAGATCGGCGCAGGTCCCCGCGTGCTGCGTCTTGCTCTCGTACGTCGGCGAAGGCATCTCTGGCCCGAGCCATGTCTTCGTGATCGGCAAGTTTCCGCTCCCTGCACCTTTCGGCGGCCGCGACGGTTTGATTGGATCGGCCGTCGTGATCATCTCCGAAGCGGCACGCGCGGGTGTCGTCTGCTCGCCGCACCCGAACATCAAGAGAGGCGATGCGACCACGAGACGAAAGGATGCGTGCATGAATTATCTCCGCGCCGAAAGAAGGATGTAGGCGAGAACGAGGAGCACCCCGACGACGAAGGATCCCGTCGCAAGGAGCGCGATGCGCGGCGGCTGATTCGGCACCGGGAGTGAAGGGTGACCGTTCGAAGCGGGCACGTACGACGGACGCACTGGAGGAGCGCTAGGGCGATCCTCTGCTTTCGTAGAGACAGTCGACGCGCTGTGTTTCGCGGGGGACGCGTCGAGCATCGCGCGCGCCGAAGCGTATCGCGCATCCCGATCCCGAAGCAGCGCTCTGCTGATCCACTCCGCGACGTCGTTGGGAACGCCGAGGTCCAACGAATCGAGCGGAGGTACGTCCTGCGTGCAGATGCGCGCGATGATCACTTCGTAGGACTTTCCAACGAACGGCGGACGTCCGGCGAGACATTCGAAGAGCAATGCGCCGAGACTGAAGATGTCGGCACGGCCATCGAGATCCGAGACGACGCGCGCTTGTTCGGGAGCCAAGTAATAGGGCGTTCCGAGAACGGCATCCTTTTTCGTGAGAACGATCGGGCGCGTGCCTTCAGGCGTCTCGATGAGCTTCGAGATGCCGAAATCGAGCAGCTTCACGGCATCGCCCGCGGCCTTTTCGTCGACGAGAAATACATTGTCCGGTTTTAGATCGCGATGAACGATTCCTTGCGCGTGCGCATAGGCGAGCCCTTCGAGAATGCCTTCTGCGATCGAAAGCGTCTCGTCGACCGAGAGCGTGTCGCGCTCGCGCAGGACGTCACCGAGCGTCTTTCCCAAGAGGAGCTCCATCACGAGGAAAGGTGTCGTCGCGTCTTGTCCGGCGTCGGACACGCGCGCAATCCGTGCATGGTGCAACCGTGTCGCGACGCGAGCTTCCCGTGCAAAGCGCGCCTGCGTGATCTCGGATTCCGCGAACTCGGGCTTTACGATCTTGATGGCGACGGGCGTGGATGTCTTCTCGTCGATCGCCGAGTAGACCGCGCCCATCCCGCCTTCGCCCAGCAATTGTTCGATGCGATAGCGTTCGCCGATGCGGTCCCCGGGCTGAAGTCCCACGCTTAGGGGCGTAGCATCTTTCAAATGCAAAACGGGAGCGTTCCCGAAGGAGCGCTCCCGTTGCGTACAGCGACGAAGTCTTACTTCGCTGCTGCTGGCGTCTTCGTCTTGTTGACGGCAGACGAGAGGCGCGAGATCGAACGAGCCGCCGCTTTGCGGTGGACGACGCCCTTGCCGGCTGCCTTGTCGAGAACGCTGACGGCCGCGAGAAGCGCTTCTTCTGCCGCCTTCGTGTCCTTCGCTGCAATCGCCGCACGAACCTTCTTCACGTAGGTGCGAACGGTGCTGGCAACCGTGCGATTGCGCGCCGTGCGCTTGATCGTCTGACGGTTACGCTTGAGAGCGGAGGGATGACGGGTTTGCTTCTTCGATTTCTGTCCGGCCACGGGCGATTCCTTTCAAATTCTACTCTCGACGCCACGCGCCAAAAGGGGCGCTAGTTCTACGTCAGAGGGCGGTGCAGTCAAGAAGAACCGGGCGCAACGCCGACTATTCGTGCGAAATCATGGTAATCGACGCCGATGCGGCATTCGGGTCGGCTCGTCCCTTTCTTGGCACTCGTGCTCCTCTGGGCGTGTTCGGCAAAGCAGCTGCCGGCGCGCGGTGGTCTGATTCTCACTGTAAAAACGGATGGTTCCATCACGCCGTCCCGCGTCTCGGTGAAGGTATCGAGCAACGGCAACGTGCTTCTGCAGAACGACATCAGCGATCCGGCCAAAGACCTTCCCGGGACGATCAGACGATCAGTATCGTCTCCAACGAGAAACCCGAGACGGTCGTCGCGATCGCGATCAGCGCATGGGACGGTACTACTCCCCTCGACCGCCGCGACGCCATTATCACGCAGGTCCCGGCTGACCGCGTCGCTTCGCTGACCGTCACCTTGAGTGCCAGTTGCTCTTCGCACGTGACTGCCACCAACGGAGAAGTCGCTCTGGAAGCAGCAGTTCGGCACGGCAGGATTCGACGAGGCCTGGGCCTCGATCATCGAACGCTCGGGGACCGTGCTCGTTGCCGGTCAAGCGAGCGGCGCAATCCTCGGTCAGCCGTACTCGGGCAAAGAAGACATCTTCGTTCGCCGCTTTACTCCTTGAAGCTGCATTAGTGCGCGCGGACGCGGCCAACCCAGGCGCCGAGACACGCAAGGCCCCACGCCAAGGGTGAGAACGCCGCGAGGAAGACGAGTGCGCCAGGGGCCGCCGCGCCGAAAAACATCAGCGTGACGAGGATGGCGAGCGCTGTCGCGAGCGCCGTTTCCAAAAGGGTGGGCAGGCCCGAAGCGCGCGAAACGAAGAAACCACTGAGCGGGAATGCCGCGAGGATGCCCGAGCCGAGGAGCGCGAGTGCCGCCGCGCTCGAGCTGTCACGCTCGTCGAGGAGCACGAAGTCGACGCCGAGCGAGCGTCCCAAGAAGATCGCGCCGACCAGGCCCACGATCATCGAACCGAGCGTGACGAGCGCGCCATAGATGATCCAACGCGTCATGATCGGCTGCCCGTGACGCTGCAGTCCTTCGCGAACGCTCTCGATGGTCGGCGCTTCTGAGAGAATCGAGAGGCGTGAGAACTGGCGCTCGATCGAATCCGGAAGGACGCTCACGCGCTCCCCCCGACTCCGCAGGTCGCGCCCAGCAATGAAGACGACGATCGCCATTCCGACGAGGAGCGGCCCGAGAAGCACGAGCACGCCAGGGCCGCGACCGTACGCAAGATGCATGTAGAATGCATGACCAAGCGTCGCGCCCAGCCAGAGGCGCATGAAGAGCTGACCGCCCTTCCCTCTCCCCGCCATTCCGAGCGCGTATCCCCAGCCACAGGCGAAAAACCAATGCGCGGGCAATGCGAGCATCGTGCGCAAAAACCAAAACGGGCTCGAGTGCGTGAACATCAAGATCGCCGTATCGACGGCGGCGAACCCTAGAGACGCCATGCTCGCATAGACGATGCCGTCGAACGGCTCGTCGAACTGGCGCGAGTGATACGCGGGCCACGTGCCTGCGACCTTCAACATCTCTTGAAGCGGAGCGACGACCGCAAAGAGAAAGAACACCGAGCCCGGCTCTCCGCCGTCGCCGACCAACGTCGAAAGGCTCGTCACCTTTGCGAGGAGCGAAACGATGCCGAACGACACGCCGGCCATCGCAGCACCGAACATGTAGATCGCGACGACCCACGAGACGGGTTCCCGGTTCTTGTCAGCGCGATAAACGACCCAAGCTCCGAAGAGCGTCGGGAGGATCGCGGCGAGCGTCCAGGCGAGTCGAATGCCGAGAGACATTGGGCACTAGCGTAGCTCGGGTGCGCGTTGACCGGGAATTTCCGGCGTTTGAAAGTGTCGCGCTAGCGACCCGTCGTTCAGTGTCGCGCGGTTGGGCCCATTTTGAAGCCTTTGCTCATTCGACGTCGCACGATTCACCTGCGCGAAGGCCGCGGACCTCGAAGACGTAGTCGTTTCCTTCGAAGGAGATTTCGTGTGTTTCGGTTTCGCCGGAGGTCAAAAAGGATTCGTCATATGTTCTGGCGACCAGAACTTGCTCGTGTGCGGGGACGGTCGTCTCGCCGACGTATGCATCGACGAGAGAGATCGCGAACGAGAAGCGCTCATCGTCTTCGTTGTGGTCCCGCACCCAAAGGTGAGGCAAGTCCGCGTTGCTGCCGGGATCCACGAGGGAGCCGGATCCGCTCGATGAACGTGCGCCGGGTACTTCGCAGAGAGTGCCCCTCCTTTCGTTGCCCGTGTACCGCACGCGAAAGCCCGCTTCGTGAACGTCTTCTTCGGCGCAGCCGGCAGACGCCAAGAGGAGCACGGCGGTCAGGACGCGGGCGGCGAAAGAAAGCGACTTGGAGGTTAGAGAAACGAATGGGGCGTTGGTCATGTTTGGGTCCACGCCAATGAGAAACGCGAGCCCCGCCCTTTGGGCACGGCGGCGGAAAGAAAACTCAGAAAAGCTTGGCGAGGCCGAAATTACCGATGATTGCGGGCGACGCCCGAAGCGATTCGGCACCCTCCGCGTCTTCGAGGCGAAAGACGACCATCGCGCCTTCGACGCCCGCAGAAATCTCGAATCCGCTGCCGAGCGCGCGTGTGAGGCCGCCAAAGACGGTGGCAATGCCGGCAAAGGTATCGCGATCAGGAGCGAGTCCTCGCGTCGTGAACGACTGGTGGAGCCAACCACCTCCCGCGCTCACGCCGAGATCGAACGTCACGATCGAGGTGTCCCACGAACGACTGGCGCGGAGGGCGAGCGAGAGCTCTTGCACCGAGGCTTCGATGCGCGCGTTTTCGAAGGAGCTCCTCGCGAATGCGAGCCGCGGCTCGAGAGTCACCTCGCGAAAGTGGAGCGCGTAGCCCGCGTAGGCACCGAATCCAGGCGAGCTCTCGTTGTCGAGCGGGCTTCTCACACGAAATCCCGCGCTCGGACCGTGGGCGATTCCCTTGTCGCTCCCGCCTTTACGGACGAGGCGTGCGTACTCGACGCGCGTCAGCATCTCGTCTTTCACGTCGACCTCTTGGCCCGATGCCGTCCGTATCTCTCCCTCGAGAAGATATTTGGCGGTGCGACCACGGACGAAGTAGCGCCCTGGTTTGAGATAGAGGCGGCGCCCTGCGTCGTTCGCATTCACCTCTGCAACGACGTTTCCATCGCGCGCGCTTGCAAGGACGAGATAGGCGCGTCCGGGCGGAAAGACCAGCGTTGCACGTTCGTTCGAATGGCGCGCGAGGTCCGTCAGCACGACGTTTCCTTGGCCACGGAGGTCGAATCGAAACGAAGGATGCTGCGCGCCGGCCATGGTGCTCGTCGTCGCGCGAAGCGTAGTCTCGTAGGCATAGCGATACGCTTCTTCGAGCACGACGAGGCCGTCTCCGTTCGAATCCGCGGCTCCGACGAGGCCGCTAATTAGAGCGTGCGTGAAGAAGGAGCCACCGAGCTCGTCAGATTCTTGCGCGTCTTCATTCGCCGCCGCCGACGACAAGAAGACCATTCCCTGTCCTGCGAGGTGATCGTCGAGAGAAATCGAAAAAGGAGCCACGGTACGTCCGCCCTTCGTTCGCGTGATGGCGCCCGAACGACACGCATCGAGGACGAGAAGACGGAACGTGGAAGAAGAGCCGCGAACGAGTGATTCGAGCTCCGCGACGTCGAACCGCTTCCCGTTCATGTGGAGCGCGCCGGCGTCCGCGTGACCGGAGTAGTAAACGAAGAGCATGGCTTCGTCGCCAGGCGCCGTCGTCGTGCGAATTCGGTCGTTCATCGAAATGAGCGTCGCGCGCAGCGTGTCGGGAGACTCGCCGCGAAGAACGACGCTGTTGGCGGGAATGAATCCGCCAACGTCTTTGAGCACCTCGTAGAGGCGACCCGTCTCGGCTTCTGCGTGCTTCAGCTCAGCGTCGCTTCCTTCACCCCGATTGTTTCCGACGAGCACCGAGTAGCGGACGACTTTCGCGTGCGCTTCGCTCACGAAAAATAGCACCGAGAGAAATGCGACCACTGCCACGACCAATCGCAGGGCTTCGCGTCCGACGAGCAAACCGCGCTTCACCTGCGCGCTTCCTTCTTGAGCGAGAGGTGATCGCTCGTGCACGAAGCCGGCAAGGCGGGATGCCGTGAATTCCCTTCGATCGCCAGTCGTAAAGAGCTGAGGGGAGTCTCGTTGGCGCAGAAGACAGCGACGACATGTTCTTCGCCGAGCACGTCGTCGAACTCGACTGCGAAAGGAAGCGCTTCGTTCTGAGAGGGCGCGAGACGGACCGCGCGCGATCCTTCGGCCGGATAATACGTGCTCACCTTGCTCGTCGAGTCGATCCCGAAGATCGCAACGAAGCGCGGTTCCGTGTTTGAAACGGAGAAGCGCAGTGCGTCTCCCGGTGCGACGATGTCTTGATCGGCGCCAGACGTGACGTTTTCACCGCGCTTGATGAAGACCCCGATGTGATCACTTCCCTTCGAGCGAACCCCGTCATCGTGTCGGGTCTCGTTCGGCGCTCCACGAAGAAATAAAAGAAGGCCAGCCGCGAGCGCGAATGCGGTGACGGCATAGAACGCCGGACCTTCCCACTTCCGACGAGGACGTACGGAAGGTGGCGGAATCGGAGTTCGACGCTTCAGCGAGGCTTCACGGCGAGGAGGATTCGGATGGGCCTCGAGGAACGACGCTGCGTCCACATCGAGGTTCGCGGACCGCGCGCGGCACCGCTCACAATCTGCAATGTGCGCTACGAATGCCGCCCGCGCCGCGTCCTCTAGATCTCCTGCGGAGAGCGCGTCGAATTGGAGATCGGAGAGACACGCCTCCTTGCGTGAGCGCGGTTCGAGCGTCGTCATTGCGTTTCCATTTCCTTCACGATGTCTGCGAGCCGCTCGACCAAGTTGCCGACATGACGGCGCGAGCAAGAAAGCTGCGCGGCGATCTCCTCGTGGGTCATCTCGTCGAGATAGTAGTGGACGGCAGCCGCACGCAAATCCTCCGGCAGCTTCCGCAAAAGATCGTGGACGATGGACCGACTCTCGGAGCTTCCCTCGTCGGTCGTCGCTCGCAAAGGAACGACGTTCTCCGCAATGAGACGCGAACGATTGCGCCCATCGCGGATGCGATTGAGGCACAGATTCGTCGTCACACTGTAGAGCCACGTCGTCATCGAGCTTCGACCTTCGAAGGCAGCTTCCGTGCGATCCATCATTCCGAGGAACACCTCTTGAACGATGTCGTGTGCGTCGGATTCACTTCCGAGAATCCCGCGCGCTCGGCGAAACACCATCGGCGCATGACGCCGATAGAGGAGCGAGAGATCTTCTTCGCTCGGTGGTTCAGGCATCGGGCGCGAGCGTATCTCAATTGAGTGTTCGACATCTCTCTCGCCGGCGCCCCCGCCCCTTCTCTTGGCGCAGGTCGCGAGCGAGTAGAGACGGACTCATCCGAGATCGGGGAAAATATCGGAGGCGCCTGGAACGAGCTTCAACTCGACCTCCGCCGCGAATTCACCCGGCGCAGATTCGACATGGAGCTTGAGTGCGGGGCATTCGAGCTTCGCGTCCTTGCCTGCATTCGTTGCGGCATCGCGACACGTACTCTGCGCTGCTTTCTCCTCCTCCGTATACGCGCGGACGGAGAGAAGGTGATACCCGGCGTCGAGTGTGCCGAACACTTTTGCGAGCGTCATGCCGGAGGTGATGGGCGACTGATTGTAGAAGACGACGTGCGCCGTAACGCCGCCGACGAGAGCGGCGTCCACTTCGCTCGGAGAGCTCGGAGTCGCTCCCGTCGTGAGCGCGGCGATGTCGGCGAAGGCGATCTTCGATTCGGCTTCCCACGGCGTTGTGCTGAACGCGGCATCTGGTGGCGGGTCCATGATCGCAAGCGTGAACTTCTGCGGAAACGCGCCTTTCACCGTCACGCGCGTGGAGGAACCGAGGGTCTCACCACCGAGCTTGCTCCAAAGGAGTGCGGCATCGGCAGACGCCGTGCTCGCGCCCGTGATCTGGCCGCGAACGACTGCGAGCGGCTCACCTTGGTAGTCATCGGTGGCCTGGGATGAGCACCCCGCGGAGATGACCGCGCATCCGAACAGCGTGAGGAAGAAGGATGGGCTTCGAAGCATTGGAGGTTTCATGCTTCTTCGAAACGCGGCACTGGAGGTTTGGGCACGCGATTCGAGAGAAAGTGAAAATAGACGACGCTCTCGCGTCTTCAGTGAGCCGCAGGTCCCCGCGTCGGCTTGGCATTCCAAACGAGCATCGCGAGGGCAAAGCCGATGAGAGCTGCTGGCAGCATCGTCAAAGGCCACGATTTCCAATTTTCGGCGACCTTCGCCGCCGGTCCCTCCGGCAGGATTTTCCCGAGGATGAGCGACTGCAATCCCGTCCCTAGATAGACGAAGCCGTCGATGATGCCGACGGCAATCCCGACGTTCGCCTTGCCAGCGAAGTCCATGCTAGCCGTCCCGGAAAGCATGCCGTGGACGCCGATGATGCACATCGACATGAAAACGGCGATGACGCCGACGAGCGGGCTGCCCACCAAGAAGAAGAGAGCGATCGAGCCGAGCACCATTCCGCCGTAGAGCACCGCCGATACCGGGCCGCGCCGCGATTGGAAGAAGCGATCGGAGATGATGCCGGCGAACATGCCACCGAAGATGCCCGCGAGACACAGCATCATTCCCCAATGCATCGGAATGAAGTCGCCGCGGGTCGGAAGCCCTTTCGTAGGGTCGGCCTTGAGGAACGCGCCGACGCCGGCGGCATAGCTCATGTACCACTGCATGATCGTGTTGCGCAGGAACCCACTGAAGAACTCGATGCACGCGATGATGAGGATCGAGCGGCTCCGCAACATGAGCAGGCCGACACGCTTCACACGCGCGAGCGACGTCTCGCCTTCGATCGTCGCGTAGCTCGCGTCGCCCGTGTCGAAGTCTGCATGTCCCGCTTCGCCCGGCGTATCGCGCACGACGAAGATGAGCGGGATGAGGAGGAGGCCGAGCACCGCCGCGGGGACATAGAACATCGCCGGCCGCGAAATCCCTTCACCGACTTTTCGTCCCCAATCGAAGGCGAAATACACGCCGAGCGAGATCAGTACGCCGAAGATGCCCCCGAAGGTTCCGCGCTCGCGAAGGTGAAACCAGGCGGAGTTGACCTTGACGATCGACACCGCGCCGAAGCTCTGGAAGTACATATTGAGCGCGTAGAGCGCCATCAAGGAGCCGTACACGTACGAAGGACGCGCGCCGCCGTTCTGCATCGAAGTGAGCGTCGTCGCGACGAGTATGCCGATGATGACGTTCGTGACGAGCACGCCCGTGGCGCTCAAGATCATCGTCTTTCGTCCGCCCACGCGATCGGTCAAGGGGCCGTTGATGACGAACGAAAGGCCGTACGTGATGGTCCCGGCACCGAAGATCATTCCGAAGTCGTCTTTCGAGAGAAAGCGCGCATCGACGAGATCTTTGAGGACCGAGAGGTTGTACCGCGCCATGTAGAGGAACGCGTACGTCAGGCCGACGGGAAACCAGTTCATGAACCGGCGACGCGTGAACGCCTTGCTGTGGTCGATGTCGACCTTGGGAAGGCGCCAAATGACGAGGCCGATCACCAGAAGAAGTAGGAAGATCGGCCCGATTTCGATCATCCAAGCTGGCATGCGCGCGGACGCTAGCATTGGTCGGTCG
>JAHFDV010000631.1 GCA_023248815.1 Myxococcales bacterium | reverse complement strand
ACCGCATTGAGCTGGGTGCCTTCCGGCGTCTCGGTGTGCACGAACGCGTGCGGCGACTCGACGACCATGAAGACGGGTGGCGGCGTTTTGCTCGTTCGCACGCCGAGCTTCTTTTCTAGGCTCGCGGCGATCTTCGCCTGCACGGGGTACGCCTCTTGGCGATACGTCGCGCGACGCGCCTCGAGGAGCTTTTTGTGCGCCGGCCACACCTGAGCAATGAACCCCGGCTCGCCTTCGCGGAACGCGCGATGGAACGCGCGCACGAGATCGCGGAAGTGAATCTTCTCGCCATCTTTCTCGATCTCGAGGGGCACCGTGTCGTAGGCGCCTTCGAGCTCCGCGGCGGCATGGGCGCCACCGAGCGGCGCTTCGAGCTTCTCCCAAAGGGTCGCGTTGTCACCGATGACCGCGTCGATCGCCTTCAGCTCGCGGAGTGCATCGCCGAGAAACGACGGCACGTTCACGAGCTCGTCGTGCGTCGCGCGGCGAAGAAAGAAGAAGTAGTCCGGCAAAGGCTCGATGCGGAGCTCGACGAGGGGCGCGCTCGGAGCGACCGTGGCGCGCGAATCTGGCGCTTTCGGCTTCTCTTGGGCGTCGCCTCCACATCCGACGAGGGTCGAACCGGTAACGAGGAGAACCGCCATAAAGCCCGTCGCAAATGCGCGTGTCATGACCGTCTGAAGAACGTGAATGAGGCGCTCTTGTCAACGCTCTTCGACAGCACTTCGACAGAAGGACGTCTCGGCGTACACTCAGCTTTGGTGAAGCGACCCTTTCGCGCTCTCGTGTTGCTCCCCGAGCGCGATTTTGATCCGTCGGAAGCCGCCATTCCTTGGAAGGCTCTTCTCCGCGCGGGCGCCGAGATTCAATTCGCTACGCCCACGGGCGATCCCTCGGCAGCCGACGATCGTCTCGTCGAAAAAGGCTTCGGACCGCTCTCGCGTCTTTTGATGCCGCCCATGGCGACGCGTGAGCTCTATCGCACGATGGCGGCAGCGCCAGAGTTTCAGCGACCGATCCAATTCAGCGATGTCGATCTCGACGCCATTCATCTCGTTCACGTCCCCGGCGGCCATGCAAAAGGCGTGAAGACGTTGCTCGAGTCGGAGGCGGCCATGCGACTCGTGGCGCATCACATGCGCGCCGACAAGCCGACCTCGGCGGTGTGCCATGGAGTGCTTCTCCTCGCGCGGGCGAAAGACGAAGCGACTGGGCGCTCGATTCTCTACGGTCGCAAAACGACCGCGCTCACGGCGACGCTCGAAAATACGGCGTGGACCCTCACGCGCGCTTTTCTCGGCGACTACTACCGAACGTATTCACAGAGCGTGGAAGCCGAGGTCACGAGCGTGCTCGAGCGCCCCGCCCACTTCAAACGCGGACCCTTGCTTCCGAAGAAAGACAGCGAAGCGCATCCCGAACGCGGCTTCGTCGTTCGTGATCACAATTACGTTTCGGCGCGTTGGCCTGGCGACTGTCATGCGCTTGCCCACGCGATGACGCGATTCATCGAAGAAGCGGTGCGCGCATCGTGAGCTTGCGCGGGCTCGTCGTCCTCGCCGTCTTTTTTGCAACGCGCACCGCTTTCGCACGCGACGTTCTCGACGACGTCGAGAGCTCGAAACGCCTCGTTTGGGGCGCGGATCAAGAGGGCGGTGGGCCCTACGTATTCCCGCTCGAAAGCGACGCCACGAAGACCACGGGCTTCGAAGTCGATCTCGCGAAGTTGCTCGCAGACGATCTCGGTGCCGAGCCCCAGTTCTTTCAAGGCGATTGGACGAAGCTTCCGGATCTGCTTCGCATCAAGAAGATCCATGTCGTCATGAATGGCTACGAGTGGTCCCCTGCGCGCGCGGAGTCGATGGAGGCATCGATTCCTTATTACGTGTACGCGCTCCAATTGTTGGCTCGCCGCGACGATGCGACGATCGCCTCCGTCGAAGATCTCGCGCCGCGCGGCATGCCCGAATCGGCGCCAAAAAAGCGCGTCGGCGTGCTCGCAGGCTCCGCGGCACACACGTATCTCTCGACGCGCTTCGGAGAACGCATCGAGCTCGCTCTCTACGATGGAAATACGGATGCGATGCGCGAGGTCGAGACGCAGAAGCTCGACGCGGCTCTCGAAGACACGCCGATCGCTTCGTTCTATGCGCCACGCTTTCCGCGTCTTCACGCCGTCGGCGAAGCCGTGGGCAAAGGCACCTACGTGCTCTTTGCGCAAAAGGGAGAAAAGCGACTCGTGCGCGCACTCAACCGCGCCATCGTTCGCGGAATCGAGAGCGGCGCCATCGAGCGCATCGACCGCGCTTACGGAATCTGGGACGAACGACAGCTCGAGCTCCGCACGATCGCGAAGAACGCGCGCTTCTTCGGAGTAGCGACGGACATTCCTTCACCGGAAGACGTGAACGAAGGCGCACGACGAGAGAATGGCGGCAGCTCCGATTCGAAGACTTCACGCGAGGTCGTCCCCGCAAAGCTCGGTGCGCCCACATCCACCGTTGCCACGTCTCCGGCACGCGGCCTTTCAATCGTCAAAAACTACGGCGGCATTCTTCTCCAGGCGGCGCTCGTCACCATCGGGCTCGCCTGCGCATCCTTTCCGATCGCGCTCGCTCTCGGCATGCTCATCGCGCTCGGTCGCGTGTATGGGCCGAAATCCCTCCGCGCTCCGCTTGCGGCGTATGTCGAAATCATTCGCGGAACTCCGCTTCTTTTGCAGCTCTATTTCATCTTCTTCTTGCTGCCCGAGGTCGGCGTTCGTGTGCCAGCGATTGCGACCGCGATCATCGGTCTGGCCGTCAACTACTCGGCGTACGAAGCCGAGATCTATCGCGCCGGTCTTCTCGCCGTGCCACCAGGACAGCTCGAAGCCGCGTTGTCGCTCGGGATGCCGAGAACGCTGGCGATTCGCCGCGTGATTGCGCCTCAAGCTTTTCGGCTCGTGATCCCGCCCGTCGTGAACGACTTCATCGCACTCTTCAAAGATACGAGTCTCTGCTCCGTCGTCACCGTGGTCGAGCTCACGAAGCGTTATTCGATTCTCAGCATGAGCACGCAGGCCACGCTCGAGCTCATGTCTTGCACCGCCGCGCTCTATTTACTCATGAGCTATCCGCTCT
>JAHFDV010000228.1 GCA_023248815.1 Myxococcales bacterium | reverse complement strand
GCAAAAGCTTGCTGCGCGGCGAAGTGGAGCGCGCGCCGCATTTCATCACGAACTGCTCCGAGCTCTGGGCTTGCGCGTATCGCAATTGGGGAGCGATGCAGGGACACACGAAGCTCTTCGCTTCGCAGTGGGATGCGAACTGGAAGTGCATCGATCTCGAGAAAGATCCGAAAGAGCTCGATCCAAAG
This sequence comes from Myxococcales bacterium, assembly GCA_023248815.1. Lineage (GTDB taxonomy): Bacteria > Myxococcota_A > Polyangia > Polyangiales > Polyangiaceae > JAHFDV01. The sequence goes on along the minus strand of JAHFDV010000228.1, from coordinate 8,893 downwards.
AGCCCGGCATGCGCGGCCCTCGTGCCCGTTGCCGAGGCCAGAGGTCGACCGTTCGGGCGCTGACGCCGTCTTCACCGAGACATCTGCGCCATGCTTTGGCACACGAGCCGCCGGCGAGGGCGCGAAGGCCGCCTGTTTCTACGACCTTTTTCTTTGGCACGACACCTGCTCAGATGGGCGTATGCGCCTTGCCCGCCTCCTCTCGACGTTCGCTCTCGTCACTTCCGTCGCGTGTGGAAGCGGCTCGCCCGACGAAGACGGCGAGTCACCGTCCTCCGCGAACAATGTCGCGCTTCGGAGCGCACTCGAGGCCAAGTGGGTCGGCACGTGGCAGGGAACCTTCGTCACGGAGGACGCGGCGATCAGCATTCCCTTCGAGCTCACCATCGAAGCGCGTGAGAAGACCGACGGCCTTTCTCCGGCTTGCGGAACCGTCTCTCTCAATGGAGTGCGCCCCGCGTGCATCACGGTCAAAGAGCTCGCCGTGAATGCGACACTGACGAGCGAAGGAAACGAGGAGCTCTCGATCCCTGCGTTCGATCGAACCCTCGTGACCGCCAAGGTCAGGTCTTTGGGCGGCACGTCGGAGAGCCAGCTCGAAGTCGCGACGCAAGGGAGCATCTCCTTCCTAATTTTTCCGAATGGATCGGGTTCATGGCAGGACGCCGCGCACCGCGGGACCGTCGCCTTTCAGCCTCCCGCCTCGAAATAGAGTCGCGAGAAACCAAGCGCGCTGAACGACGCCGCGTTTATTTGTAAGTGCAGAAAAACGACGGATCGCGAATTGGGCCGCCGTCGGCAAAGCGCCCGCACATTGCGCCTTGATACGCGCCAGAGCAGACCGTGTCGACGCAGTCCGTCCCACCGTTCGATGGCGCGCAACGCCCTTCGTCTTCGAAGGGGGCGCTGATCGAGCAAAGATTCGAAGCGCAGGACCCGTTCGCGGCCGCTTGATTGCCGGCGTACTTCTTCGCGCAACCCGTGCAGTATGCATGCGGTCCGTACGTGCCGATGTACGTCTGGCATTGATAGCCTTGGCCCGCGTTGTTGCAGTTGAGACCGCAGCCGCCGCAATGAGCCGGATCCGAGAGGCTCGTGAGTTTTCCGCTGCAGCAGACGACGTTGACGCCCGCATCGACGACGACGTCGTTGACCCTTGGTAGTCCCGTGACCGGGCCTGCCTTCGTGCATTGCGGATCGTACGGAGAAGGGCCGGTATCCACGGTCGAGGCGTCTCTCGTGCCCGAATCTTGGAGCGTGGCGTCGCGACGGGCGCCCGTGTCTTCTTCCTCTTCCACTTCTTCGCCGCCGTCGCGCGCGTGATCCTCGAAATCGACGGCAAAAGTACAGCCGACGAGGAGGCCCACGAGGACACCTGCACTTGCAAGTAGGGGTCGAAGCTCCATTGGAAGTTCTTATGGTACCGTGCGGAAGCCCGAAAAGCACGGAGGACGTACGAATGGCCGAGGATCCCGATTCCATCCAAGTCGATGTCGACATTCCAGATCCACCGGCATCTACGACGTCGGTCGATGTCCTGCTTGCGATGACCGAGGAGACGGAAGACTGGCGCGCAGAGGACGAGCTCGATGAGCTGAAGCGTGCGGCCATCGTCGAACGGAAGGCCGTCCGTCCGAAGTCGCGTCGCCAGAAGCTGATGCTGCCGACGCCCTATGAATTCGCTGTCGTCGCCGTCCCCGAAGCGAATCGTCCCTCGAAGCCGCCGCCCCTTCCCTCCAAGACGTCGCGGGCACCGTCGACGCGTCCGCCCCCCCTCCCCGGGAGCGCGAGCGCTTCGGGGACTCCTCCGCCGCTTCCCGTGAGTGCCCTTCCGCAAGGGTTGAGCTCGGGACCGCCTCCCCTTCCCACTTCTGCTGCGACGACGAATAGCTCGGGCCCTCCGCCGCTACCTACGAGCGCGCAGGTCCGAAAGAGTCTCCCGCCGCCGCTTCCAAAGGTTGGCGAGCCGCGCATCGAGGCGAAGCCCGACACGCGCCCCGACGCGCTCGAAGCGGAGATCGACGAAGCCCTCGCTCCGCTCAATCAAGATGTCTCTGCGCTCGACGCGCTCCAGCAGCTGCTCTCGGCGCGGGCAACGCTCCTCTCGGATGCAGACGACAAGGTCGGCCTGGCGCGCGTTCACGTCGAGCTCGCATCGCTGAGCGAATGCATTCTCGGCGAAGACGCGCGGGCAATCTCGCATGCTGAAGCGGCGCTCAAGCTCGACCCGAATCTCGGGGTCGCGCACTCCATTCTTCGTCGTCGCAAACATTCGAAGAACTCGCTCGGCGCGATCCTTCTGCATCTCGAGCACGAGCTCCTCGCGGTCACGTCCGAAAGCGCGACCGTGTACTTGCTCGCGGAGCGTGCACGCGTAGCCGACGCTGCGGGAGAAATTCCGAGCGCCGTTCGTGAGCTTTGGGGACGTGCGCTCGCGCATTCTCCCGAGCATCCCGCCGCACTGAAAGGTCTCGAAGGCGTTCTCGTCCGTGAGGCCTCCGCGGTTCGTCGTGACGACGTCGCAGGGCATCAGGTGGCGTGGTTGCGCGTGGTCGAGCATCTCGGCAAGCTCGCGGAAGCCGATGGCGCGCAGCCCGCACTCGCTGCGTGGCTTCATGCCGAGCGCGCATGGTTTCTCGAATGGCGTCTCGGTGATCCTCGCGCAGCGCGCGCTGCTCTCGAACGCGCGATCGAGATCGAGCCGAGTGTCGGAACGATTCGCAGCCTGGCGCTTCGCCACGTTGCAGCGCACGGAGATTTTCTGGCGCTCGTCGTTCTTCTCGAAGAAGAAGCCGGCCTCGAGACGGACCAGGCGCGCGCAGCTCGCCTCGAGATCGACGCTGCGACCATCGTCGCCGAGAAGCTCGGAGATCCGAAGCGAGCCATTGCCATTCTCGAACGCACGGCGCTTCGTGCGCCCACCCAGACGAACCTCGACCGTCGCGTGCTCGACCAATTGGTGCGTCTTTTCGAGGCGCAGTCTCTCTGGCCCGAAGCCGCGCGCGCGCGTCGTGCACGACTGCGCTTCTTGAATCAGCCGCAGGTCGTTGCCTACGAGCTCCGCGTTCTTTCACGCATCGCCGAGCGCCTCGACGATCTCGACAAGGCGATCGCCGACGTTCGCGCGGCGCTCGAGCTCGAGCCCGACGACGAGACGCTTCTCGAGATGCTCGACCGCTTGCTCAAAGAGTGCGGCCGTGACGACGAGCGCCTGGCGCTCTGGCTCTCCGAAGCGAGCCGCCGCAAAGACGACGTCGCGCGCGCGAAGGCCTTTTTCGTGGCAGCGGAGGTCGCCGATACCTCGCTTTCCGATCGCGATGGCGCGATTCGCCATCTTCGTGCGGCTTGGACGGCATCGCCGGGCAATGCAGCGGTCTTCGATCGCCTCGCAAATCTCCTCGCGCCTCCCATGCGCGACAATCTCCCGGCGGACGCACGCGCGCTGGCCGATCTCTACACGCAGGCGGCTTCGCTCGAGAACGACAAGGATCAGAAGCGCGCGCACCTCGAGAAGCTCGCGTTCATCTGGGAAGAAATGCACGGCGACGCCGAGCACGCGGCGAAGATCTACGAAGACATTCTCGCGCTCTTCCCCGACGACCGCGGCGCGATCCTCGGGCTCATTCGAACTGCAGGCCGCAGTGGCGATGCGCGCCGCACCGCGAAGGCTCTGCTCGAGCAAGCTCGCCTTTCGACGGGTGAACGAGCCCTCGAGCTCAAAGTTCGTGCGGCGTCCGAGCTCGCGTCGATCGACCCTGCACGGTCCCTCGCGCTCGTCGAAGGCGTCATCGCGAGCAATCGCATTCATCGCGAGGCGCGCGCTCTCGAGACGCGTCTTCATGAAGAAGCAGGACGCTGGGAACGCGCGGCGCTGTCTTTGAAGTCACGTATCGACGGCGCGACGACGGACAAGGAGCGCATCGGCCTCTTGCTCGACATCGCGCAGATTCAGGACATCAAGCTCCGCATGCCGAGCGATGCCTTGCGCTCGCTCGAAGCCGCAGCCGCGCTCGATCCGACGCACCCCGTGCCGCAAGAAGAGATCTTGCGCATGCTCGAGTCGAAGGGCGACTTCCAGACACTGCGCGATTCGATGGAGCTCCTCGCGAAAGATGCTCCCACCGCCGAAGACCGTCAGCGTCACCTCATTCGCGCTGCCGAGCTCGACGAGTACCGTCTCGGGAACGACGAACGCGCGGCGCTCACGTACAGCCGCGCGCTCACGGAAGCGCCCGACGACGACTTCCTCTGCGACCGCCTCGAGCGCATCCTCGCGCGTCGCGCCGTTGCCGAGATCAAGGGCAAGCCTGCGGGCACCGTCCCGACCGGCTTCCTCGAGCTCGACGCGCTTTGGTCCCGGCGCCTCGAGCGCGCGAAATTGCCTTCGATGATTCGAAAGTATGCGCTCGATCTCTCGCTCATCGGCATCGAGCTCGCCAAGGATTCGGGGCACCTCAAGGGTCTCCTCGAATCCGCGCTCGTCGACGACCCGAGCTCGATCCCGGCACTGCGTCTTCTCGAGTTCGTGACGCGGCAAGCGGGTGACGTCAATCACCTCGCGCGCACGCTTTCGCGACAAGGAGCGGTATTCGAAGATCCGCGCGCTTCACTCGGCGCGCTCTACGAGCTCTTTGCGCTCGAAGAATGGCGTCTGCCGGCTGCCGATGCTGCGGCCACGTGCGAACGAATCTTGCGCGTCAGTGCGCGCGATCCGATCGCTCTCGAGCGCGCGGTCCAACACGCATTGCCTGCGGCCCGCAAAGGATCGCTCGCGGCGTTGCAGCGCGCGATTGGTCACCTCCGCTCGCTCGTCGCGCATTCTTACGAAGACGGCGTGCGTCATGAAGCGCAGTTGCGCCTGGCTCTTCTCCTCGAAAAAGCGGGCGAGCGCGGCGAGACTTCACTCGTGAAGGAAGCCGTCGATCGCTATGCGGCGGCGTTGCATCTCGATCCGCTGTCAGTGACCGCGGCGAGCGGCCTCGCGCGCACTGCGAGCATCACCAACAACAACGAAGGAATGATCGACGCGGCGCTCTCTCTCGCGGAGCTCTCGGCGAATGGCCCGGCCCGTGGTCGCTACTTCTTCGAGGCCGCAGAGCTCCTCATCGCCGAGCCCGGCCCCACCTTGCGCGAGCGCAAAGAGCGCGCAGCAGAATGCCTCGAAAAGTCGCTCGACGCCGATCCCAATCTCGTCGATGCGATTGCCCGCCTCTCGACGCTTCGCCACGAAGAACGCCATCCCGCGAAGCTCGTGGATCCTTTCCGACGCGCGATCGAGCGCGCGACGGATCGGCAGGCTATTTTGGAGCTCGGACAAACCTTGGCGCGCACTGCCAAAGAAGATCTCGGCGACTTGCCCCTCGCGATGACGGCCATTCGCCGTTGCCGAGACGTCGCGCCGAACGATGTCGCGGTGCTGCTCACGCTTTCGGAAATCGCAATCGCGCAGGGCCTCTGGCCGGAGGCGGTCGAAGCGCTCACTCACGTCGTCGATCGGAGTGGGGAGTCGCGCCAGAAGATGACGGCGCTCTTCGCGCTCTCGAACATCTACGCCCACGTGCTCAAGATGGAAGCCGAGGCCGAAAAGACTCTGCGACGCGCATTGGCGCTGAACCCTCGGCACCCACGCGCGCTCCGTGCGCTCTTGCGTTCGCTCGAGGGCAAAGGGCAAGGCCGCTCGGACGAAGCAGCTTCCCTCATCGAAGAGCTCGCCCTCGTCGAGACGGACATCGCATTGCGTGCAGACTACCTGCTTCGCGCCGCCGACATTCGCGAAGGACTGGGCCAGCGCATTCGCGCAGAAAAGGCGCTCATCGAGGTCACGGCGACCGTCCCCGATCGCATCGAATGCTTCGAGCGCCTCCTCGCCTTTTATCGCCGTCCCGATGGCGCGCACGACGAGAAAGGCCTCGCGGACGCCCTCGCGCTCGTCATCGCTCGCGGTGAGGCGCTCGGTCATCGTGAAGCGCGCTGGCATTTCGCGCTCGGTCGGCTCGATCTCGAAAGCCTCGGTCGTTACAAAGAGGCGGTCGACAACTTCGAGCGGACCGTGGCCTTGAGCCCGCAGACGACCGAAGCCTATGCGCAGCTGATCATTGCGCTCGCAAAGGCGGGGCGCACGGCAGAGGCGGGACGTGTCGGTCTTTCGCTCTTCGACGACGATTCCAAGAAGTTCCGCAGCGTCTCCGATCCCGAGCGCATCTTGCGCATCATCGAAGACTCCTTTTCGGCGGAGCGCCGCGGAGACGAGGCCGTCGTCATGGCCGAGCTCCGTGCGTTTTCCGGCACGCTCGACGAAGGGCGATTGCGTTGGCTCCACCAGCGCCACCTCGGCCCGCTCGATTCGCACCATTCGCAGCTCGATCGTGCGGCGCTCGTGACGCACGTGCTCCCGCCAGAAGGACGCCATGTCCTTCTCGAAGTGGCAGCGGCCGTCGCCGGCATCGAATCGAAGATGTTCCGAACGGATCTCGCCGACCTCGGCATCGGTCCGAAAGATCGCATCACCTCGCGCAGCGGACACCCGACGCGCGCCTTGATGGATCGCCTCTGCCGTTCACTCGGTCTCTCGGATCTCGAGCTCGTGATCTCGTCCAACGTGCACCGCGCACGCGTGATCGCTCACGACACACTTTGGATCGTCCTTCCGCGGGGTGTCGCAGACATGCCCGAGTCTGCGCAGCTCGCCACCTTGGCGCGTGCGTTGACGCGGATCTCCCTCGGTGTCCCTTGGCTCGAAGAGATGCCGCCGGGACAAATCGAAGCGTTCCTCGTCGCATGCGGTCGTCAGGTCGTTCACGGCTACGGCGCCGACGACGTGGACATCCTCGTTTCGAAGCTCATTCCGGCTTTCGAAACCGCGGTCTTGAAGCACCTCGGTCGCAAGCAGCGCAAGATCCTCGAAGAGCTTGCGGTGTACCTCAGCGCCGAGTCGGGGCGCCCTCTGCCGATCGATTTCTTCATGCATGCGCTCGCACGCGCGGAGCTTCGCGCCTCGTATCTCCTCACCGGCAATCTCATTGCGACGGTCGACGAGCTGCGGGGATTCGACGCCGAGCTCGGAACGCGGACCGATACCCCTTCGCGCGAGACGCTGTTCCGCTTGCTCGAGAATCCGCTCGCGGGAGACGTGTTCCGCTATGCGATCACGCCAGAGGCACAAGCGCTGCGACGTCGCATCGGTACGAACTGGACCTGAGGGTCCTTGTCGGGATTCAGTAGGTCGGCGGAATCGAGCCCGTGAGCTGCAAGCGCACGAGCTCGATCGGTTCGTCGACGCCTTTGACGGTCGTCGAGAAATGCTCGGTGACGCGCATGCGTGAGAGATCGGCGGCAGGCAGTTCTTCGAAGACGTGCTTCGCGAGGACGATCTCGGCCGAACCCGCGAGCGCTTGGACGCGCGCCGCCACGTTCACGGTTTGACCAAAGTAGTCGAGCGAGCCGTTCGCGGTGACGACGTAGCAAGGGCCAGCATGCATGCCGAGCTTGAGCCCGACGCGCGCGCCATTTTCTTGCTGTGCACGGAACGTCTCGAACGCCTTCAGTGCTGCGAAGCCTGCGCGCGCGCACGACTTTGCGTCGGGAAAAGACGCCATGATTGCGTCGCCCATCGTCTTGATGATGACGCCCGTCTCGGCTTCGATCGCCTTTCGGAGGACGTCGAAGTGATCGTCGACGAGGCGGAACGCGGCGGCGTCGCCGACCTTCGAATAGAGTGCGGTCGAGCCGACGAGATCGCTGAAGAGGAGCGCGACGCGCGCGACACGAAGGGGCGTGCCGGCTTTGAGGAGCTCTTTCGAGAAGAGGCGGCGAAAGTCCGGGATCGTCGAGACGTGGTGCGCCGAGAGCGCCGTGTCCGTGTAAGTCGTCGACTCGAGCTTGACGTGGCGAGGGTCGCCCGAGTTCTTCACGTGAAGCGTGCCCTTTGGTGCGATCGCGAGAACGCCTTCGTGCTTCTCGCCGAGGTCCACGGTGACGTCGGCGGCGCCGTTCGCTTCGACGACGACGGGCAGCGTGGCACCACCGCGCACGAAGAGACGGTAGCGACCTATTTGCGCGGGAGCGGCGAGGTCGGCCGTCGAATCTTTTTCGATGATCGCCTGCGCGACGACGTGCGGCGTGCGCGCGGGTCCGCCGACACAGAAAAACTGCTCGACGCGTTTGCGCACCGAAGCGTGCGGCGTGAACGTCGCTTCGACGGATTGATCGAGCTCGAGCCCGTAGGAGATGTCGCATAGGCGACAGTGTCCTTCGTCGCCGATGTCTTCGAGGCGAAGGCGATCTTCCGTCGACGTGCGGCAGCTCGGGCAAATGAGAGACCAGCGCAGCTCGAAGAGGCCGGCGCTCACGCCGTGAAGAAATACGCGCACGAGCTCGTCACGTTCCTCCGGGATGCCGAAGAGCTCGGCGAGCTCGTAGGGGCGAATGCGCACGCAGTCGGCATCGGATGCCTGCGCCACGTAGTCCGCGAGGCGGCGCACGAGGGGACGCGATACGTCTTCGCGAACGAGTCGATTCACTGCGGCTTCGAGCTCGACGACGTCGCACCCTTGAGCCGGGTTCGTGAAGACGATGATTTGCCCGGCGCCGACGGCCACGCTGATCTCCTTAGCGACCGCGATCATCTTTGCGGCAGACATTCGCGCGATGCCCCAAGCGAGCGGCGCGAAGCCCGCAAACCGTGGCGTCATCTCGATACGAACCTTCACGCGCGAGCCCGTTCCATGCGGCTCGAGCTCGACGAGCGCGGTGTATTCGTCGAGAGGGCCTGCCAAGAATCGGCGGCGGATGCGGTACTGGCGCTCCTTCACCCATTCGAACGGGAACTCCTCGTAGCGAATCGGGAAGCCGTACTGCTCGGTCTCGACGATGAAGCGCGCGGCCGAAGAAGCGT
>JAHFDV010000630.1 GCA_023248815.1 Myxococcales bacterium | reverse complement strand
GAGATGTTGCCGATGAGAGGGCGCGCCGGGTCATACGCAAGGTCTTCGCCCGCGAGCTGCCGTTCGAGAAGCGCGGAATCTTCGGTCAAAAAGAGGATGCGGCCGTCGATCCGAACGGAAGGGGACATGGGGAAAGAACTAGCACTTTCGCCGCAAATTCGAACGCGAGATCGCCCGTTCGTCGCCTCGTTCCCCTTGCTGGCACCGCGATCGCGTGGGAAGAAAGGGCGTGCGGCAATCCTTGCGCTTCTTCCTTTGCTCCGGCTCCATCGCCCTTCTTTTTGCCTGTGGAATCAACTTCCATGGAGACCCGCTCGAGGGTGGCCCCGAGGGCGACGACTCGGGCGACCGCGATGCAACGCACATCGACGGGGCGCCGATTTCGCCAGAAGACGATTCGGCGGTCGATCTGCCGGATACCGATGTCGCGCCGGATGTGTTCGATGCGACGAAGCCCTTGCCGAGGTTTTGCGCCAACGTCGTCGTCACGAACGGCTTCTGCGAGGACTTCGAAAACGGTCTCGGGGCTTGGACTCCGAATACCGCGCCTCCCGGACTGTCGCTTACGACCCCCGTCGACGCGGGCGCCACCGCCGATCAAGTTTCTCTTCTTGCCGCGGCACCGAAACCTTTCCGCATCGAGATCGGACGTCGTTTGGCGCTCCCAACGGGAATCAAGACCCTCGATGTATCTGGACGCATCGCGCCTCTTGCGACCGACAACAACACTTATGAGTCGCTGACCTTCTTCGCCGCCAACTTCTACACGGCGACGCCCTCCGACGCGGGCACGAGCGCCCTCGATGGACGCATCTCTCTGCAGATCTTTCGGCACAACGGCGAGCTTCACTTGAGCGGGTATCTGCATACGGGATCTCCCGTGAGCGATCAGCTGCTCCTCACGCAACCCGTCGTCATCCCGCTCGGATTCAATGCGACCTACAAGGTGCATTTGGAAGCCAACGTGCTGACGCTCGAGGTCTCTTCGAACGGAGTCACGCAAAAGACCGCATTCACGGCCCCGGTGGTCGATCCGACGATCTACCGTGTGGGCGATGTCTTCCTCGGCTCGCTCTCCGTGCGCGACAAGTGGGACGACATGGGCTCGATCACCAATCCGAACAATTCTGACTGGAAAGTCTCGCTCGACGACTTCGTTTTCGACAGCACTCCGCCTTGAGACATTGAGCCTTGAGACATCGCGACTTGAGACATCGCGCCGGGAGGACAGCGTCGTGATGCGCATCGCCGTCGTTACTACGAGCTATCCGCGCTTCTCCGGGGATCCCAGCGGACACTTCGTCGAAAGCGAGGTCTTGGCTCTGCGAGCCCTTGGCCACGAGGTCTCCGTCATTGCGCCGAAAACGCGCTGGTTTGCGTCTCCTGGCATTGCTGAAAACGTGAGCTCGCGTCCATGGGTCGCTCCCCTCGCCGCGCAAAGCCTGTTCGAGCTTCGACGTGAATGGATCGCGCTCGGTCCGTTCGAGCGAACGATCGCGCATTGGGCGTTGCCGTCTGCGTGGATCTTGCCGCAAGGCGCTTCACCTCTCGAGATCGTTTCGCACGGAGCCGATGTGCGCCTTCTCATTTCGCTCCCAAGGCTGCTACGTAACGAGGTCGTCGCACGTCTCGCCGAGCGCTCTTCGAAGTGGCGCTTCGTGTCGCAACCCCTGCTCGAAGGGTTGCTCAAAGTGATTTCGACCGCGACAGCGTCGCTCGTCACTTCTCGCGCCGTCGTGGAAGCATCGCCACTCACGCTCCCTCGCGACGAGAAACTCGAGGAAGAAATTCGCGCCCGAAACTCGGGGCGTCGCTACCTCGTTGCGATTGGACGATTGACCCGGAAAAAGCGCGTGGACCGAGCGATTCGTCATGCGGCAAGCATGGGGAGAGAGCTCGTCGTCATCGGCCAAGGTAGTGAGCAAAAGCGCCTCGAAAGGATCGCCACGCAGCATGGCGCGCGCGTCGAATTTTTGGGCGAGTTACCGCGTGCAGAGACACTCGCGTGGCTCGCGAGTGCGGACGGTCTGCTCTTCGCCTCTCGGCACGAGGGACTTTCCACGGTGTGCCGCGAAGCGAGGCGGCTAGACGTTCCGGTTTTGCTCGTCGACTGAAGCTCACACGTTTCGCTCGCTGCGAAATGTTTCGCAGGATGCGAACGAAATCGTACCGCACCTGTCCTCGAGCTCCGAGAACGCGCTCGGCACGCTCGATGCACCTCCCTCCCGCATGTCGCGCACAATGAGCGCGTCAATATGTGCAGAACGCATGCAATGGAGATCCTGATGAAAAAAGAAATTCGAACCGATTACGTTACGCGCGACACGATCATGAAGTTGCTGTCGGATGCGGAAATTGCCCGCGTGAGTACCGCGGAGACGGCCACCGGGCTCGACCGAGGCGATGAGTACATCGATCTCGAAGAGCTATCGATGGGCGTACGCAGCGCGCTGCCGAAGGTGACCGTTCCCATGGGCCGCCTCCTTCCTCGCAAGGCCGTCGAAGCCGGGACCTGGGAGCAAATTGTGAGCGTGCTCGCCGAACAAAAAGCGCCCTCGGGAGCGAGTCCCAAGGCCTGAAGACCGCCTACGGCGTTCGAAATGGTCGTGAGCTCGCCACAGTCGACAGCGGACCGCGCCGTAGTTGCACACTATTTTCCTGGGGCGTCCCTCAATCTTGAAGCAACGTCGATCTAGGACTGGCCGCAGCACATAAGGCGTACGGTGCACCGTGGGGTTAGCGATTCACCAACCGTCTCGGCCCGTTCGGACTACGCGCGTTTGCGCCTAACTTCGCCGGGTCACGATGACCGGCGACTCCATTGGAGTCACGGGAGCGTGCCCGCGTGAATCGTCCAACCACCGAACAGATTGCGCGCGTGAAGCACCTCTTGGAGCACGAAGAGACACGCGCCCGCGGTGAAGGGACGCCGACACTCGGACAGGATGGCGGAGTCGCGAGTGCTAGCGGCCGCGTCTACGACCTCCTCTTCGCCAGCGTCTCGCCTCTCGTAGGAGCCGAAGGCGCGCGCCTCATGTTCCTTCGAAGCTTGAGACTAGCGAAGACGGCGTTTCCTTGCCTCGCGGCGGTGTCGATCAAGGGTGAGAGCTCGACGCTTCGGGATTGCCTCCT
>JAHFDV010000227.1 GCA_023248815.1 Myxococcales bacterium | reverse complement strand
AACTCCGAAATCGGTGGAAGACGACTTCCCCGAACGCCTGGCCGAGCTACTCGGCTACTTCGCCGACGGGAGTTCGCCACGAGAAGCCTTCTCGCGGGAAATCAGGGCCATTCCGAGTGGCGTTCCCACCCCCGACGTCTGGATCTTGGGCTCTGGACTCGGCGGCGCGACGTTCGCCGGGGAGCGAGGTCTGCCTTTCGCCTTCGCGCATCACTTCAGCCCGCACGAGGCGGTGCCGGCTCTACGTACATATCGCGAGCACTTTCGCCCCTCGGAGTTCGGGGCCGCTCCGCGCGCCCTTCTCGCCGTGTCCGCTTTGGCGGTAGAAGACGAAGCGCTCGTTACCGATCTCGAGAAGTGCGCCAAGCTCGCCGCCGTCCGTTTCGCTACGGGACAACGCGACCTTCCATTGCCCAGTATCGAGGAGGCGCGCGCCACCGAACTTTCCGAAGAGGACCTTCGCCTGGCGAGCGCGAACGGCGGTTCTGCGCTCATCGGCACGGCAGATCACGTCCACCGCGCTCTCCAGGTCCTCGCAAAGGAGACGCAAGCCGACGAGCTCATGATCCTCACGCACGCTCATTCCGTCGAAACGCGACGTCGCAGCTACGAGCTCCTGGCGCGCGCCTTTGGCCTGGTCGAAACTCTGTCCAGGGTCTGACAAGACGTCCGGCGCTGGCGACACGGGGGAGGCGCATGACACGAGGCGTCAACCGAGGCGAGTAGAGGCGTCCGTGACAGCTCGGCGACCCGGCTGTCACGTTTCGGTAACCGACCCTCGAGGCTCTTGCATCTCGCGCAGGCAATGGGACAATTTACCTTATGGACAGCGGTAAAGAGCCGATCCGAAAATTCTCACGAGGCTCGCTGCGCCTCGTGCTCGGTGGCGCCGCGAAAGAAAGTTTGATCGTCTTCTCCGACGTTCATCTCGGTGCCGATCTGCACGCGCAAGCGAAAGAGACGGGCTTCGGAAAATTGTCGCCCGCGCTCGACAAAGATCTCGTCGCATTTCTCGACTACTACCGGCAGACAAAACCGGACGGTGATCGCTTTCGCATCGTCATCAACGGCGACTTCATCGACTTCATCGGCATGGCCGTCCCCGCAGAAGAGAGCGGCGAAGTTTTCCTCACCGAGCTCAACGACGAAGAGAAGCAGCACGGCCTCGGCAACACCGAAGATCAGGCGTGCGCAAAACTTCGCATGGTCGCGCGTCGGCACACCGAAGTGTTCGCGGCGCTCGCTCGCTTCATCGCAGCCGGCAACACCGTTTCTATCGTGCGCGGTAATCACGACCTCGAGTTCGATTGGAAAGCGGTTCGCATGGAGTTCAAAGCACTCCTCTGGGATCGCCTCGAAGCGAAGACCGAGCCGGCGGAAGAGTTCGCATCGCGCATCGAGTTCGAACCTTGGTTCCTCTACGCGCCCGGCCTCGCGTACATCGAGCACGGACACCAATACGATCCGTACTGCGCGACCGACCACATGATGGTGCCCTACTCGGTGCACGACAACCGTCGCATGTGGCGCGGCTTCTCGGAGACGCTCCTGCGTTACGTGGTTCGTCCGACGCGCGGTCTTCGGGATCACGGTCACGAGAAGATGGGCATCGTCGATTACTTCCGCTTCGGCCTCTCGCTCGGAGCTTTTGGCATCGTCAAGCTCGGCCTCCGGTTCGCGCGCGCGCTTCGTGAGCTCTTCCGCTTGCGTGCGGCGTACTTCGGCGAAGCAGCCATCGCGCTCCGCGAAGAGCACGATCGCCGCGTCGCACTAATCGCCGAAGCGACGCGAATCGGTTTGGATCGTTTGAAGGCGCTCGCGGCACTCCAAGCGCCGCCCGTCACGCGGACGATTCGCGGAATTCTCGCGAGCGTTCTCCTCGACAAGATCGCCCTCGCGGTGATTGCGATGGTCGCGATGATGAGCGTCGCGATCTTCCAGGCGCGTCACGGCCATGGTTGGTACGCGTCTCTCATCGTGCTCGTCGCCTGGGCCGTTTTTCATCGCCACCTCACGGGGCAACGTCAGATCGACCCGACGAATCATCTGCGAGAGCGCGCAGGGAAGCTCATCGAGATCTTTCCGGCTCCGTACGTCATCATGGGACACACGCACGCGCCGACCGAAGAGCCGATCGCAGGCGGCGCGTCGACCTACGTGAATCTCGGCTCATGGGCGGAGGAAGCCGACGCCGACAAGGGGCCGCCGGAAGCACGCGCGGCGCGAACGTTCCTCCTTCTTTCGAAGAAAGATTCCGGCGTCGTCGCGGAGTTCCTCCGTTGGGACAGCGAAGTCGGTCCGTATCCCTTCGCTGGTCCGCGCCCCGCGCCGAATCCCGAGTCGCCCGAAACGAGTGAGCCGCGTAAAGCCGGCTGAGCACTTCGGCGAAAGTCTCGACGATCTAAGCGAGTAGCTCGCGACTCACGCCATGCCCTTCGACGGCATGCGAGAGCGCAATCGTGATGAGAACGATCGTTCGAAAGACGGCGTGAACATCGTCGACGTCGATCTCGCCCTCGTCGCTCGAAAGCGCAGAATCTATCTGCTCGTTCACGAATCCAAGGATGCCGGGTTGTTCGTGGAGCACGGCCTCTTCCCAATCGATGGGTTCGCTGCCGTCTTTTGCGCGCAGCTCTTCTTCGGCCGCCATGGATTGCTCCGTCGCCGTGAGCTCCTCGAGGGTCACTGCGTGAAGGCTCGATGCGAATGCGATCTCGAAGCTTCGGTACACGACCAACGTCAAAAAGAAGCCGAGCGCGACGGCTGTCTCGTCGCGCTCGCGCTCGAGCGAAGCCATCAAGTGCTCGGTGACGGGCGCTTGCGCCTCCGCCATTCGCGCATGAATCTGGTGCAACGCGCGGTCGGTCGCTTCTTCGTCGCCGAGAGAAAGCTCGCGATGTGCGCGCTCGACGACCTCACGCTCGACGACGGCGTGTCGAGGAACCGGTCGAATGGCAACGGTGCGGGCCCACACGATCCCCAGCGTATCAGACGCGCTTCGTAAATGGGCGCCAAGCCTTCGAGCTCATCGTGAGGAGAGCGAGCGCCAGACCGAGAAGGCTCAGAAGGTCGAAGGCCAGCAACGCTCGTGCGAGATGCGTCCCTTCGAATGCAACCGTCGAAAATCCGTCCTGAAACGACGCGTAGGTTCCCACGGTCGTCCAGCGCTGCGACAGTTGCGGAAGAAGGGCGACGAGCGTGATCGCACTCACCAGAGCACCCGCCGTCAGCCAATTCCGCCGGGAGGCCATCATGAGACCGAAGGCGAAGAGGGGGAGGCTCACCCCGAGAATCGCGAGGTCGACATAGCGCGGTACGCTCGGTGAAACATAGAGGTACGACCAGTCGCGATAGAACTGCGCGAAGAAAAGCGCATTGGGAAACACGCTGGCGACGAAGAAACCGAACATCCACATGCGCGCTCGGGAGGTCCCCAAGGCGCCCATCACGACGCCGAAAAAGATCGCCAAGAAGGGAACGAGCGGCATCGGCATGTCGCGCAATAGAACATCTTCCAAACCTCGAAGCCCGCCAAATGCGGTCGCTAGTGCGGGCGAGCGACGCAAATTCGAGCCGATTTCACGAGGTCTGTCCGTCGCTCCCACCGTTACTTGGGTGCATCACGTTGTGAAATGCGCGCGCTAGCGGCTTGTACTATGAAGTTTCGATGAACGAAGCGCACCTCCGGAAGCTGCTCGAAGCCGTTCGTGGCGGGGCCACGGATATCGATACCGCCCTCGCGGAGCTTCGCGATCTCCCGTTTCGTGATCTCGGTTTCGCGAACATCGACCACCATCGCGCGCTCCGCATTGGCGTCCCCGAGGTCATCTACGGCGAAGGAAAAACTTCCGAGCAGATCATCGCGATCTCGAAAGAGCTGACGCGCACCGGGCAGAACGTCCTCGTGACCCGCCTCGATGCCGAGAAAGCTGCGCGCATCTCCGAAGAGATCAAAGACTTCAAATATGCGCCCGTGGGGCGAACGGGAACGATCGAGCGCCAAGCCACGCGCAAGCTCGGAAAATTCCCTTTCGCGCTGGTCAGCGCGGGCACGAGCGATCTCCCCGTCGCCGAAGAATGCGCCGAAACCGCGCGCATGCTCGGCGTGGATGTCGAGCGCATTTTCGATGTCGGCGTCGCGGGGATTCACCGCATCCTCGACAAGCGCGCCCTCTTCGATTCGGTCGGGGCAGTCGTCGTCGTGGCTGGGATGGAAGGCGCTCTCGCGAGCGTCGTCGGTGGGCTCGTGCGAGTGCCCGTCATCGCGGTCCCGACGAGCATCGGCTACGGCGCGGCGTTCGGCGGTGTCGCCGCGCTCCTCGGAATGCTGACGACCTGCGCCTCGGGCGTCACCGTCGTCAATATCGACAACGGCTTCGGCGCAGCCTTTGCCGTCGCGCGCCTCTACCGCACCCTCGAAAAGGAGTGATCGCGATGCCGCACGAAGGACACAGCCACGATGACGATCACGTGCATTCGCACGACCACGCGCACTCTCATGATCACGATCACACGCACCCCCATGATCACGACCACGCGCACTCTCATGATCGCGATCACACGCACCCCCATGGTCACGATCACGCGCACTCTCACGACCAGACCCATGCGCCTGGCGAGCATCATCACCATCACGGCGAAGTCGTCCGCCGCCCCGATCTCGCGCGCGGCGCTGCCGTAGGGAAAACGCTCTATTTCGACGCTCCGAGCGGTCTTGCTGGTGACATGACGATCGCTTCGCTCGTCGACCTCGGCGTGCCCGAGACCGTGATCGCTGAAGCTGTTTCCAAGCTGCCGATCACGGGATACGCGCTGCGTTTCGGCACTCGAGTGCGAAGTGGGATCGTCGCGACGCTCTTCGACGTCGAGGTAGAAGGTGGGCAGCCGGAGCGCACGTATCGTGAGGTGCGAAGCCTCATCGAATCCGCCGATCTGGATTCGGCCATCAAAGCGCGCGCTCTTGCGACGTTTCGTCTTCTCGCAGAGTCGGAAGCAAAGGTGCATCGTGCACCCATCGACGACGTTCACTTTCACGAAGTGGGGGCAGTGGACGCCCTCGTCGACATCGTCGGAAGTGCTGCTGCACTCGGATATTTGGGCGGCGACGTTTTCGTTTCACCGCTTCCTTTGGGTCGCGGCTACGTGAAAGCGCGCCACGGAACGCTTCCGCTCCCTGCGCCGGCGACCGTCGAATGCCTTCGCGGCCTCGCGACGTACGACGGCGGAAAGGCGTTCGAATTCGTCACGCCGACGGGGGCTGCCATCATGGGCGCGCACGCGCGGTCGAGCGAGTGGCCCTCTTTTGCCCCAGAAACGACGGGGTTCGGATCGGGTCACATGAACCTCGACGACCGTCCAAATCTTCTTCGCGTCATTCTCGGAACGAAGACCGCGTCGAGTGAGCTCGAAATCCTCGAGGCCAATCTGGACGACGCAACGGGCGAGCTCCTCGCGCATGCGATCGAGCAGCTCCTCGACGCTGGAGCGCTCGACGCGTGGGCGACGCCGATTACGATGAAGAAGGGACGGCCCGCGACCACGTTGAGCGCGCTGGTCGAAAAGAGTGCAGCCGTGAACCTCGCATCGGTGATGCTGTGTGAAACGACGACCCTGGGCGTTCGCCGCATCGACGCGAACCGGATCGAGCGTCCGCGTGAGACCGTGCTGGTGGCGACTCCTTATGGCGATGTGCCCGTCAAGATCGCGCGCGGCCCCTTCGGCCCACCGCAAATCAAACCTGAATTCGAGATCTGCAAGAAGATCGCCCGCGAGCGCGGCATCCCACTTCGTGAAGTGTTGCGAATAGTGATGGCGAGCGCCGAATCTGTCGCGAAGGCGTCGCTGCGCTCTCAATAAATCGTGCACCAGATTGCGCCGAGGAGCGTTATGCTCCACCCGCAAAATGCCGGGGCCTTGCGAAGGTCACGGCGCATGAGGAGAAACGACGATGACGAATTGTCCGCAATGTGGAGCCCCGACCAACGCGTCCGACAAGTTCTGTAACTCGTGCGGCTTTTTGTTGAGCCCGCCGAACGCAGCTCCTGGCTTCCCGCCGCCGCAAGCTGCGCCGTACGGTGCACCTCCGCAGCAGCCTTCCGCGCCTCCCTTTGGCGGAGCACCCGGACCGGTCTCACCAGTCGCGAGCACGTATGCAGCGCCCGCCGGAGTTCCAGGAGGTCCTGGGCCAGGATTCCCGATGCCCCCCGCACCATCTCCCGCATATTCGGCGCCGCAAGGAGACGCCTATGCGCCTCCGCCCGCACAAGATCCCTACGCCGCGCCTTCGCCTTATGGCGCGCCTCCGCAAGGTTACGGCGCTCCGCCTGCTCCCTACGGCGCACCTCCACAAGGACAACCGAACGCGTACGGCGCTCCTCCGCAAGGCTACGGCGCTCCTCCTGCACCCTACGGTGCACCTCCGCAAGGAGCCCCCGCACCCTACGGTTCACCTCCGCAAGGAGCCTCCGCACCCTACGGAAATCCTCCGCAGCAAGGATACGGTCAGCCCTCCGCGCCACAGCAAGGTGGCTCCGGTGGATACGCGCCGCCGCCCGCTCCCTATGGAGCACCGGCTGCGCAACCTGCTCCTTCTCCTTATGGACCGCCGGGAGGACAGCAAGCTCCTTCGCCTTACGGCGCTCCCGCCCCCGCAGCGCCGGCCGCGAGTCCGTTCGCCGCGCCTGCTCAAGTTCCGCCGACCTCGCCGCAAGCGACTCCACCGAACCGCACGCTTCGCGGCTTCCTCATCAGCTACCAAGTGAACG
This sequence comes from Myxococcales bacterium, assembly GCA_023248815.1. Taxonomy (GTDB): domain Bacteria; phylum Myxococcota_A; class Polyangia; order Polyangiales; family Polyangiaceae; genus JAHFDV01. Next base: position 2,332 of record JAHFDV010000227.1, on the reverse strand, counting down.
CACAAGGCGACTTCTGGCCGCTCCACGGCGGACGTCTCGTCGTCGGTCGCTCGAATGCGGGCGATCCGGTCGACGTGCCGCTCGCCGATGCGACTATTTCGTCGAAGCATGCCGCGATCCTCGTGGACAACGTCTCTGGCGCCATCCATGTCGAAGACACGGGCTCGACGAACGGCACGTACGTCAACGAAGAGCATGTCGGCTTCAACGGTCGCCGTGAATTGAAAGATGGAGACCGCGTTCGCTTCGGCGGGCTCGTCGCCGTCGTGAAGATCGTCGGCCGCCTCCAGTGATGCGCGCTTCGCGATCCCATCGATCGCGAAGACTTCCGTCTGCGGAGCATTTGATTCGAGAAGACGAAACGAGAGAGGGAGCTTACGTGAGCGCGAACGACTTCAAAAAGAGCAAGAAACGCGATTTCTTCACCGGCAGCACTCGTTGGTTTGCGGGAGCGCTCGCTGCGTTGGCCGTCACGAGCAATGCGCAGCCCGCCTCCGCCATCCCCGAAGCGCATATCATTCGCATCGACCCTCGCGCGGGGATGACCTCGGGAGCGCCGATCCTCACGTCCGTCATCGACGTCATCCAGTTCAACTCGTTCAACGATGCGCTCCTGCCTTGCGCGCCGATTACGAACTTCAAGCTGCAATCGACCTGCATCTCCGATCAGGTCGAAAATTCCAAGCTCTGGAGCGCGCTCGACTTCTACCCGAAGAACGCGATGTTCACGGCGAAGGTCGGCGGCGGAGTCATCCCCGCGACGCTCGAAGGAACGCCCGCACGCTGGGGCGCAGTGCAGAACGAGAAGCTCGTCGGCACGGCGTGGGTGCTCGCGCTCGATGCCTCCGCGGGAATGGGCGCTCGTTTCGCCGATGCGCGACAAGTCGCGTGGGAGTTTTTGAACAGCGTCACGAAGCGTCCGAACGACCTCGTGAACATTCAGATCTTCGACGACCGCCAAGTTATCGCAAAGTCGGGTTGGAAGCCGGCGGCCAAAGTTGCGGAAGCGCTCGCGACACTCAACAATCAAAAGGGGACTGCTCCCTCTCGTGGAAATGACAAGCCTCTTCTCGACGTCTTGAAGAGCGTCACTCTCGACGGCTTCAGCACGCTCGGCGCGACGCAAGACACGTACACCGTGCCGATGCACCAAGCACTCGTCGTTCTTTCGAACGGCGCAGGTCGTAACGACGCCGCGAGCGCGGCACCCTCGGCCGAGGTGTTTCGCCAGTTCGCCTCGAAGGGGCGTTTCCCCGAAGACAACACGGCAGCGCCGAAGACGCCGCTCCCCGTCATCTCGGTGTGGTTCCCCAACGCGGGCGGGCTCACGAACGACACGCTCCGCAACAACGACTCGCAGTTCATGAAGTCGCTGGCCAATCCCGACATCGGCGGCTTCTTCGACATCGTGCAAGAGGGTCAGGGCGCGAAATCCGCGGCGATCGTCAACGCTGTCCGCAAACGCTTCGACAACATGTTCGTTGCGAAGTGGCGCGTCTCTTGTCTCGAGCCGTCGAGCGAGCAGTCGTTCTCGCTCCAGTATCAAAACGTCGCTGGTGCCGGCATCAAAGGCGATGCGACGTTCGAGCGCGTCCCGATCGGCGTCGACCCGACGCGTTGGCCGCTCGACGTGGACGTCGCGAAGACGAAAGCCGAAGCAGAAGCGAACCCCGTTCGCCCTGGCGGCGAGCTGAAAGTCTACGGACGCTTCTGTTGGGGCGGTGAATCGAAGCGCGCCGAGGCGTACTACATTCCTGCAGGCACGCCCGCCAACACGATGGCGAGCAGTGACATCAATGCGGTAGTGGCTGCTCAGCAAGATCTCGTTGCTCGAAACATGCGTGGCGCCGGCAAAGACGTCGGCGACACGTTCGCGATCTTCAACGTTCCCGACGAAGACAAGGTCCTCGAAGGCAGCGGCGAACAAGCGGCCGTTCGGGTTCTCATCTACGACAACGTGGCCCGTCGCGCGAGCTCGCGTGACGCAGCAACGATCCTCACCGTCAAGGGGGGCGCCAAGGCCTTCAACCTCGTGCTCGTCGGCGGTATCGCCGCTGGCGCGGTCGTCGTCGGACTTCTTCTCTTCGTCGTGCTTCGCGGTGGCGGCGGCGGCAAGAAGGGCAAGCGCGGCGGTACTCCTCCTCCGCAACCCGTCGTCGCTGGCGGATACGCTCCTCCCTACGGCGGCGGCTATCAAGGTGGTCCTCCTCCGCAAGGTGGCGGATACGGACCTCCTCCGGGCGGCGGCTACGGTGGACCGCAAGGTGGCGGTGGCGGCGGCTACGGTGGACCACCGCAAGGTGGCGGCGGGTATGGTCCAGGCGGTCAGGGC
>JAHFDV010000226.1 GCA_023248815.1 Myxococcales bacterium | reverse complement strand
TGCAACCCCTTGGCCAGGAGTGCGGAAAACATCTGCCACTTGCAGATTGACCCGGCGGTCGGCCCCACGCGACTCACCAAGGACTTCATCGCGGCATTCAACCGCGTGCGAGCGATTACACGCGCGTGCGAGTAACAGGTCCCGCGATCCGAAATCGACGCGGCTTCGCCAAGATGTCGATTTCTTCCACCCACGCGCAACCTTCGTAGGGGCGTGGTCGAAGAAGTGAGTAAGCACGGCCCCTCCTCTCCCCGCGGGGGTCGTGCTTGCCTACTTCGTCCCGCTCAAACTTCGACGGAAAGCTCCAATACGATCTCGAGCTTCAACACTTTCGAAATGGGGCACCCCGCCTTCGCAGCCGCAGCTGCTTCTTCGACCTTGGCCTTGTCGGCACCCTTGGCCGTGATCTTCGTCGTGAGAACGCTCTTGGTGAGTGTGAGGTTCTCGAACGTGATCGCGGCCGAGGTCGTGATCGAGTCGGGCGTGATGCCGCGCTCACCGAGCTGGCCGCTGACGGCCATGCTGAAGCAGCTCGCGTGCGCCGCGGCGATGAGCTCTTCGGGGTTCGTTCCGGGCTCATTTTCGAAGCGCGTCTTGAAACCGTACTTCTGTTCTTTGATGGCGCCGCTCTGGACGTTGAAGGTTCCTTGTCCGTCTTTGAGTCCGCCGGTCCACACTGCATTCGCTGTACGTTGCATGATCATTTCTCCTGGTGAATCCTCCGGCGATGCAACCCTGTGCGGCCGGAACGGGTCGTGTTTATAGCAACGACTGTCTCTGACAATCCATTCATCGTGTGTGCCAGCATGCGCCGTTTCGCCTTCATAAACCTGCGAACGATCTCGCTTCATCGCGGCCTCGAATTTGCAGATGCAGATGCATGAGCATGCGACGCGTTGCCGTTTCCTTGTCGATGATTCTTTCTCTCGCGCACTGCGGCGATGACGAGCTTGAATGCGCCCCTGATACGGGCGACGTGACCGAGCACGACACGGCGCTTGTGGGATCGGGAAGTGACAACGTCCACGAGCTCGCATCGGTCACCGTCTCCGCAGGGCGCTCCTTCACCGCAGTTCGCTCGGGTGTGGAGCTGTATCCCGCGAACTGGGGCGGATCCATCCAAGCAAACGGATTGAAGTCTTCCGAGCTTCCGTACGCGACTTCCGACTTAGAGATGAGCTCGGGCGACGTCGCGGTCCAGAGGACCTTCGTATTTTCGACATTGAGCGACTCGGGCGAGCCGTTGATCGGCCGGCACATGATCTATTTTTCTCTCGTGGGTCCTGAAGCGAGTGACATCGTCATCCAGCAGAAACGCGAGATCGTCGTGCGACCGATCTGCGGAGCACGGTGATCGCAATCGGCAAACATTTCACTCGGAGCCGGTAGCCTTCGCGCACTGCGTCACAGCGCGTTCCCTTCTGCAATTTGGTGCAGGGCGGCAGGCTGAAATACGGTATCTTCGGCCCTTCATGGCCATCACTCTCTCGAACGAGCGAGACGAGCTTCGTCTCCGCGACAAGAAGCCGCTCTACTCCGAAGCCGAAGCGCGCGCAGAAGCCGAACGCTGTCTCTATTGCTCGGACGCGCCCTGCATCAAGGCGTGTCCGACGGAGATCGACATCCCGACGTTCATCAAGCAGATCGCGTCCGAGAACGTCCGTGGAAGCGCGAAGACCATCTTCGATCAGAACATCCTCGGTCACAGCTGCGCACGCGTCTGCCCCGTAGAAGTGCTCTGCGTCGGCAGCTGTGTTTATACAGCCTGGGGACGCGAGCCGATCCCGATCGGACGCCTTCAACGCTACGCCACCGAGACGACCGTCAAAGGCATCGAAAAAGGTGCGGCACCCCTTCACACTCCTAAAGCAAAGACGGGAAAGAAGGTGGCACTCATCGGCGCAGGTCCCGCCTCTCTCGCCTGTGCGGCCGAGCTCACGCTCGAGGGCCACACGGCGGTGATCTTCGAAAAGCGCGGGGTGGCTGGCGGCCTCAACACGACGGGCATCGCTCCCTACAAGCTTCATTCGCAAGATGCCGTTGCCGAAGTCGAGTGGGTCCAAAAGCTCGGCGTCGAGATCCGCTTGAACAGTGAGATCACGAAAGACACCGCGACGAAGCTTCTTGCCGACTACGACGCGGTCTACATCGGCGTCGGGCTCGGCGCAGATTCGAAGCTCAATGTGCCCGGTGAAGAAGGTCAAGGCGTTGTCGGCGCGACGGAATGGATCGAGCAGATGAAGCTCGTGCCCGGAACGGCGAAGACACTGGGCGACGTCATCGTCGTCGGCGGAGGAAACACGGCGATCGACGTTGCGCGTGAATGCGCCCTCCTCGGCGCGAAAAGCGTCACGATGGTGTACCGCCGCAGCACCGAAGAGATGAGCGGCTACAAGCACGAGCTCGAAGGAGCCCGTAAAGAAGGCGTTCGATTCCTCACGAACACGCAGCCCGTCGGCGTCGTCCGCGACGAAAAAGGCGCGCTGAAGGCGCTCAAAGTCGCGCACGCCACGGCCGGTGTGCCCGTCGCTGGAACCGAGACCGAAGTTCCTTGCGAGCTCGTCACTCTCGCCATCGGCCAATCGAAGCTTCGTGAGATCGCGTCCTTCTTCGATGGCGTCGAGATCGATCGCCGTGGATGCGTCGTGGCCGATCCGAAGACGGGCGCCACGGGCAATGCGAAGGTGTTCGCAGGAGGCGACTGCATCAATGGCGGCAAAGAGGTCGTCAATGCCGTCGCCGATGGTCGCAATACGGCGCGCTTTTTAACGGCTGCGTGGACCGCTGCCTCAACCTCTTCTGCTTCGAAATAAGGGAGCGACCGATGGCTGATCTGAGTATCGATTTCTGCGGAATCAAGAGCCCGAATCCGTTCTGGCTCGCGTCGGCACCTCCAGCGAACAGCGGCGATCAAGTCATGCGCGCGTTCGATGCGGGCTGGGGCGGCGCAGTGTGGAAGACGCTCGGCGATCCGATCGTCAACGTCTCGAGTCGCTTCGGCGGCATCGACTACGCCAACCAACGCATGATGGGCTTCAACAACATCGAGCTCATCACCGACCGTCCGCTCGACGTGAACTTCAAGGAAATCTACGAAGTCAAAAAGCGCTATCCAATGCACGCCGTCATCGCTTCCTTGATGACCGAGACGAAGAAGGACTGGGAGGTCTTGATTCGTCGCGCAGAAGACGCCGGCGCCGACGGGCTCGAGCTGAACTTCGGCTGTCCTCACGGCATGTGTGAACGCGGAATGGGCTCGAGCGTCGGGCAAGAGCCCAAGCTTCTCGCCGAGATCACTTCGTGGGCCAAGGAGTTCGCAAAAACGCCCGTGCTCGTCAAGCTCACGCCCAACACGGGCGACATCGTCGAAGCGGGAATGGCGGCCATTGCAGGCGGCGGCGACGGCATCGCGCTCATCAATACGATCAAGAGCATCGTCGGCCTCGATCTCGACCGCCTGGTGCCACTCCCGCGCGTCGGAAACGCTTCGACCAACGGCGGCTATTGCGGGCCTGCCGTAAAGCCAATCGCATTGCACCTTCTCTCGGCGCTTGCTCGCGAGCCGAACATGATTCCGATTTCCGGAATCGGCGGAATCGCCAACTGGCGTGACGCGGCAGAGTTCATCGCTCTCGGCTCGACCAGCGTCCAAGTGTGCACGGCGGTCATGCACTACGGCTTCCGCATCGTGCGCGACATGATCGACGGCCTATCCAATTACCTCGATCAGCAAGGCATGAAGAGCGTCAACGAGCTCCGCGGCCGCGCGATCGGCGCCTACAAGGAGTGGGGCGAGCTCGACCTCGGCTACCAAGTCATCGCCAAGATCGACAAAGACAAGTGCATCGGCTGCCAGCTCTGTGTGACGGCCTGCCAAGACGGCGCGCATCAGTGCATCTTCGCAGGTTCCGAAGACCGCCAACGCCCACCGCAGGCGCATTATCCGGGTCTCGCGAAAGCGCCGAGTCCCCTTCCCCTCGGAAAAATCGCGGGCGCACGCGTTCCCTGGGTCGACGAACCAGAATGTGTAGGCTGCAACCTTTGCGCGCTAGTCTGTCCGGTGCCGAATTGCATCACGATGGAAGAAGTGCCTTCGGGACGTCCCCACGAGACGTGGAATGACCGTACCGATCAGGGTCGCACGCGACAGCCCGGCGGCATTCACGACTGAGCGGCGACGAATCTCTGCCTCGACGGGGCGAAGGCAGAGATTCATCGCCTTCCTCGCCGTCGAGATCTGCCGCTCCAGGCTCAGTGTTTGTTTTTGCGAACTTCGTTCGCGACAGCCCGGCGGCATTCACGACTGAGCGGCGACGACTCTCTGCCTCGACGGGGCGAAGGCAGAGAGTCATCGCCTTCCCTCGCCGTCGAGATCTGCCGTTCCAGGCTCAGTGTTTGTTTTTGCGAACTTCGTTCGCGACAGCCCGGCGGCATTCACGACTGAGCGGCGACGACTCTCTGCCTCGACGGGGCGAAGGCAGAGAGTCATCGCCTTCCCTCGGCATCGAGATCTGCCGCTCCAGGCTCAGTGTTTGTTTTTGCGAACTTCGTTCGCGAGGGGCGGACGGCAATTCTCAGGCTGATCCGCTGCCTTCGCTAAAGACTCATCGCGATCTCGCGAGTGAGGTCACGCACCCTCTCCTCCTCGAAACAAACCTCCTATGGCGGCTCGGTTGAGGCGGCTCATAGCATTCGCTCCTCTCGTAAGGAGCCAACTGCCTATGACTATTTTCAAGACTGCTGCACTCGCCTCGACTTCTTCGCGCACAAGCCGCGTGTTTCGCGCCTCTGTGCTCGCACTGAGCGCCACCATCGGGGTCTTGGGAGCGGTAGCGTGCGGATCGGACGACGCTCCGACCTCGCAGGCAGATGCGGTTCAGGGCTTCAAGGGGACCCTTCTCGCCAACACAGGAGAACAAGGCGTTTTCGAGGTCCGCGTCGCGCAGGCGTCGACGCGCGGGCTCTCTTGGCAGGCGGGTGAATCGCGTACGCTCAGCGGCTCCGTCTCTTTCGGTCCGAGCCTCACGGCGAATGTCACCGGAACCTATGACGAAGCAACGGGCGCGGTGAACATCACGGGAACGGCGACGATCAGCGGGGTGCCCGTCACGATCAACGCGACCTTCGCGGGCGGTCGTCTCACGGGGACGTTCACGGCGGGCAGCTTCACGGGAACCCTCGCTGCGTACGGAATCGGAGTCGATCCCGTCCTCGTCTATTGCGGAGCAACGGTCGGGCGCACGGGAAGCATCAACTTCGCGACCTCCGGCAATCTCGCGGGCGGCGCCGTCGCGTTCACGGGCGAGTCCACGAAGGTGTTCGGTGCGATCAAAACGGGCGCCACCTTCACGGCGACCTATCCTACGGGCGGCACCATCAACGCAACCGTCGCGGGTGACACCATTACGGGAAGCTTCGCTGACGGCGCGGGCAATGGAACGTTCTCGGCATCGTCGGGCGCTTGTCCGACGCTCGCCGATGTCTTCAGTGACGCGGGCATGGTCGAAGACGGTGGCCCTGCTTCAGACGCTCCGAATAACCCCGATTCTCCGAACACTCCCGACACGAGCCCGCCCATCGACGCGGGGACGAATACCGCTCTCACGACCGTTCCGGGGACGAGCTCCGGTACAATCGCGATATCGACGGACTACATCGCCGTGAGCGCCAACAACGAGATTCGCTTCGTGAAAAAGGACGGTACGGGAGCTGGCGCGACGACCAGCGCATGCACGAACGGCTGCACGAGCGTCGGCGCGATCGGGAACACGTTCTACTTCACCGACGGCATCAATCAGCTGAAGTCCGTCACACCGCCGTCGACGACCGTCTCGTCGGCGATTACGACGGTCTCCGCGAACCATCTGATCGCAGTCTCCGACAGCACGAACCTCTACCTGACGCGCGGCTTCGCGACGGGCGGCATTCTGCGCCTCAACCCGGCGAACCTCGGAAGCACCATCAGCAACTCGGGGATCGACATCCGCGGCGTACGCGTCAATGGCGGCAGCCTCTTCTTCACACGCGCCGGTGGCACGGCCATTTTGCAGAGCATGACGACCGACCTTGGTGCTCCGCAGAATCTCGTCCTCACCACCGAGGTGGGCGCGGCAACGCTTCCAGGCGGCCTCGTCACCGCAGGAGCAGACACGTTCTTCCTCACGCAAAACATTGCCGTGACGACCGAGCACAAGCTCTGGGTGCAATCCGGTGCAGGCACTGCGGCTTTGGTCGCGACTGTCCCCACAATCGGTAGCCTGAGTCAGAACCCCATCCTCAGCGCGACGCACGTCTATCTTCTTCAGCTCACGCAATCCGGAGACTTGAACGTCGTTCGTTACGCGCGCTCCGATCGCAACGCGACGACGCCCCAGATCGTCATCGCAGGTGAAGGTCGCGAGGTCGTCGCAGACGCGACCAAGTTCTATTACAAGCGTATCAACGGCGCGAACACGGACATCGTTGCCGCCGCGATTCCCTGACGCTCGTTGCTCGATGAGAGACGGCGTCGGCACTCAGTGACGACGTGAGAGGCTACCTTCGGGAGCCTCTTTTTTACGCTCGCGTCGGCGACCGCGCACCGGACACGCTATTTTTTCGGCGTGCAGGTGAGCTGAGAGCCGGAGTACGCCGCATTGCCCGAGCAGCATTCTCCGCCGCCGTTCATTGTTGTATATCCATCCGGAATACAGCAGAAGATCGGAAACGAGTTGGGGCACGACGTGGACTCAAAGCCCCACGAGTTCCGACAGCACGTCTTCTTCACCTGGCATTTGCTTCCGACGTTGCACCCATTGGGATCGATCGGCTTCGCATCGGTCTTGTTCGAAACGGCGTCGGTCCAACCCGTCGTGTAGGCGTCGGAGCTCGAATCGCGCGCGGCATCTGCGGCGTCACTCTCGTCTCCGCCGTCGTGCTTCGAAGCTTCTTCGGTCGTGATTTCGTCATCGGAGCTGGAGCATGCGATGACGCATCCGAGCGCTGCAACGGCTGCGAAGAGAAGAAAAATGCCCCGGCGGTGCATATCCTTCACATTAGCAGATGAAGCGCGCGTCAGTATTGGTCCGCTGATTTTCGACTTGGCTCTCTCGTGAAAGAAGAAAGCATCGTCAATCTCCGGGGTTTTCACTCATGAAAGCGGCGAAGCATGACGCGCACATGGGATGGGTGGATCGCGCTTGCACCGCCTTCATCGCGAAGGTGCGACTCCCCTCTACCGAAGGCTTCTACAGTCGAGACGTCTGACTTTCCTTGGGACCGAGTGAGCTCGCGATCATCGCGTCGACGATCGTCCCCGTCAGTTCTTGAAAGCGGCGCGACTGAAAACCTGCCCCGCTGGAGAACCAGTCGCGATGCTCGGCTTTCCCATCTTCCCGAAAGTGTCCGAGCACGTCGAGATGGTCGGCGAGACCTGCCCAAATCACCTTGCCCCAGATCTGCGAACGCACCGGCACGACGCCGTCACTTCCGCGCTCGGGCACCTCTCCGTACGCGCGCGAGAGCGCCTCAATCTGATCTTCGGTGAGCACGTCTGCGGAGCACGGGTAGCGATCGTCCACGCCGGCCGTTATTTGCGCAATGCTCGAGAAAAGCGGCGCCGAAATGAAGCTCCATGGAGCCTGCAAGAGGCGCAGCATCGCCTGCGGCTCTTTCGGAATCATCGAGATCGTCGTGTTGTACGCAACGCCCGGGCGGTCTTGCACACCGGCGTGAAAGAGATCCATTGCTTCCGGCGTGAGCTGAATCACGGCGCCCTGGTCGCCGCGGATCGCTTCGAGAAACGTGCGAACCTCGCGGCTCTTCGTATCGTCGAGCACGCGCAACATCGACTCGGTCATGCGGTCGACCGCCGAGAGCTCGAGACCGACCATCTTGTCGATTCGCCCGAGGCCAACCACGAGCGCACTCGCAAGCGCCAAGGGCGGCGTGCCGAGGGAAAGGCCGAGAACCGTGAGCGCCGTCACCGCATGCAGCATTCGCTGCCCTTTGGCGGTCGCGAAAAACGTCGCGAGCGGCGTGCCGTAGTGCGGCGTGTTCATCATCGTCACGGACTTGAGGCGATATGACCACTCGTGAGGCCCGCCCATCGTCGAGCTCGGTGATGCCACGAGGCGCGCATCGAGCCCGCCCGTACTGTGTCCGAGGAGATGAATCGGACCGTCATCCCCCGCAGCGTCGGAATGCGTTCGGTCGATCAAGTTGAGCAAGCGAAGCGCGCGCTTTCGAATCGACGCGGTCGGTGGGACGTCGGCGACGAACGTGATCGCGGGCAATCCGCGCTTGCGGAATCCCTCGACGATCGCGCGCTCGAGGTGCCCAAAATACTTGTACGACGCAAGTGTTCCGAAGCCGAACATGCCCGGAGATAGATAAACGCGATGGAGCATCGTTTATGGGAGTTCGCTCAGGCGGCCTTTTCGAGGCCGGGCAAGATCTCGCGAAGGTAGCTATCGACGGCGCGGCCTTCGGTCCATTGGCGCGGGTAGCCGAGAGAAACTTCTTCGAATCGGACGCCATCGCGCATGCGTGTCGTCCGTACGTGCAGATGACCGGAGACGACGACGTTGGCGCGGAAACGCGAGTGCCAATCTTCCGTGAGCTTCGTCCCGCACCAAATTTTGAATCGTGGGATTGCAGGCAGCACCGCGTGCTCTTCTCGGAGGGGAAAGTGATTGATGAGCACGGTTCGCGAGCCTTCTGGAAGACGCGCGAGGCGCTTTGCCGTCGCTTCCACGCGCGCATGGCACCACTCCGAAATGCCGGCGTAGGGCGAAGGTCGAATCACGTATTCGTCTTTGCAGATGAGTCCGGCCTCTTCGGCCCACGCGAGCGCATCTTCACGCGCCACGTACTCGGGGCGAAACGAGTAGTCGTAGAGGAGAAACATCGGCGCGAGGAATAGATTTGGATCCTCGGGCCAGGCGACGAACTCGCTTTCGGGCGTCAGTACGTCACGCGCTTTGGCGATCGCAACCATGCGCTCGTACTTCTCGACGCTCGAGGTGCCAGCCTCGGTCCAGACTTCGTGATTGCCGGGGACCCAGATGACTTTGTCGAATCGGGCCTGGGCGACATCGAGCGCCTCGTTCAGGTGCGCTTCG
>JAHFDV010000225.1 GCA_023248815.1 Myxococcales bacterium | reverse complement strand
ACGTCGAGAGCGGCTGTGAGGCCTTGCATCCGTCGCGGTAGAGCGCGACGGCCTTGAGACCGAGCTTCCAACCCTCTTGATAGATGTTGGCGATGTCTTCCACCGAAGCGTCGTTTGGAAGGTTGACCGTCTTCGAGATCGCGCCGCTCAAGAACGGCTGCGTCGCAGCCATCATGTGCACGTGGCTCATCGGCGCGAGGAATCGCTGACCCGTCTTGCCGCAGCGGTTGGCGCAATCGAAGACGGCGTAGTGCTCGAGCTTTAGGTGCGGCGCACCTTCAATCGTCATGCGACCGACGATGACGTCGCTCGCTTCGTCGATCTCGCGGCGCGAGAAGCCGAGGCGCTCGAGCAACGATTTCTTGCTCGCGGGCAAGCCCACCGTGAGACGCGTGACCGTGTCTTCGCCGAGAATCCACGTGGCGAACGCCGAGTCGAGGTCGAACACGCCCGGAAGCGCGGTCTCGACTTTGGTGAGCTCTTCATCCGTGAAGCCCTTTGCCTTGAGCGTGCGACGATTGATTTGCGGCGCCGTCGAGAGCGTGTTCGTTCCCGAGACGTACGCAACCATCTCCTGCACTTCGACCGGCGAGTAGCCGAGACGCTTGAGCGCCGCGGGCACCGACTGGTTGACGATCTTGAAGTAGCCGCCGCCGGCGAGCTTCTTGAACTTCACGAGCGCGAAGTCGGGCTCGATGCCCGTCGTGTCGCAATCCATGAGGAGACCGATCGTGCCGGTGGGCGCGAGCACCGTCGCTTGCGCGTTGCGGTAGCCGTACTCTTCTCCGTACTTCACGGCGTCGTCCCAGTCTTGGCAAGCCGCGCGATAGAGCGCGCCGCCCGTCGTACCGGCTGCCGCCACTTCGTTCGGAAGGAGGCAGTCTTCACGATGGATGTCGTACGCCGCTTTGCGGTGCATGTTCATGACACGAAGCATCGGCTCGCGGTTCGGCGCGTAGCCGTTGAACGGACCCTTCGTTCGAGCCATCTCTGCGCTCGTCTTGTAGGCATGGCCGCACATGATCGCCGTGAGCGCTGCCGCGATCGAACGACCTTCGTTGCTGTCGTAGGGAACGCCGAGCTGCATCAAGAGGCTACCGAGGTTCGCGTAGCCGAGGCCGAGCGGACGGTAGTCGTGGCTGTTCTTCGCGATCTGCTTCGTCGGGTAGCTCGAGAGGTCGACCAAGATCTCTTGCGCCATGAAGAAGACGCGGCACGCATGACGGTAACCTTCGACGTCGAAGGTGGGGAAGCCGTTCGCATCTTCGCCGAGGAAGTGAATGAGATTGACCGACGCGAGGTTGCACGCGGAGTCGTCGAGGAACATGTATTCCGAGCACGGGTTCGACGCATTGATGCGCGAGGTGTTCGGGCACGTGTGCCACTTGTTGATCGTCGTGTCGTACTGGACGCCGGGATCCGCGCAGCCCCAAGCCGCCTTCGCGATGTCGCCCCAGAGCTCACGCGCGGGGAACGTCTCGCAGACTTCGCCGGTCGTGCGCATCTTGGTCGACCAATCGCCGCCAGAGAGAACGCTGTGCATGAAGTCGTCGGTGACGCGAACGGAGTTGTTCGAGTTCTGACCGCTGATGGTGCGGTACGCCTCGCCATTGAAGTCGCTCGAGTAGCCGGCGGCGATGAGCGCATGCGCCTTCTTCTCTTCTTTCGACTTCCACGTGATGAAGTCACGGATTTCCGGGTGATCGAGGTCGAGGCACACCATCTTTGCCGCGCGACGCGTCGTACCGCCGCTCTTCGTCGCGCCCGCTGCGCGGTCGAAGACTTCGAGGAAGCTCATGAGGCCGCTCGACGTTCCGCCGCCCGAAAGCTTCTCTTGGCGACCACGGATCTGGCTGAAGTTGGAGCCCGTTCCCGAGCCGTACTTGAAGAGGCGCGCTTCGTTCTTCACGAGCTCGTAGATCGACATGAGGTCGTCGCCGGCCGATTGAATGAAGCAGGCCGAGCACTGCGGACGGCTGTAAGCGTTCGCCGTCTCGAACATGTTGTCGGTCGTGATGTCGTCTTCGCTCGAGAGCGCGTCCCACGCCCAGTTGCCGCCCGAGCCCGTGATTCCATAAACCGCGTAGAGACCGCAGTTGAACCAAACGGGGGAGTTGAAGGCGCCGTGCTGGTGCACGAGGAGATAGGAGAGCTCGGCTTCGAACGCGTCCGAATCGTCTTTCGTCGCGAAATAGCCGCCGAACTGATCGCCTGCTTGGCGGATCGTGTGCGCAATGCGGTGAACGACCTGACGAACGCTGGTCTCGCCGCGCTTTGCGTCGCCGTAGAGACCGGCTTTGCGGAAGTACTTGGAGATGACGATATCGGTCGCGAGCTGGCTCCACGTCGCGGGAACCTCGGCGCCTTCCATCTTGAAGACGACCGAACCGTCGGGGTTCGTGATCGCGGACGAGCGGCGCTCGTAGACGACGGCGTCGAGCGGATCGATCTGCGGCTTCGTGTAGTACCGGCCGACCGTCACGCCTTGAGCTTCGCGGCGTGCGGGCTTCTTTTTGGAATCAGTTGCCTTTCCCATCGCCGACTTCCCACTCTGGCCCTTGCGAACTCCGAACTCCGATGATTGTGCCATTTTCCGAACTCCCTCTCTTGCCGTAACTTTCGCGACTACCGAACCCGTGAATTGGAGTCTCTTCGACCCCTGAACTTAACCATTTCGCTCTCACCGCGGCGTCCCCGCCGCTCACCGAGCGTCCGCCCACACTGCAATCCTCACCTTGAAAGCAAGGCACCGTCCCCCGGCTGCCCGCTTCACCGCCTGTCTCACCCGGCCGCTTCATGAGCGGCGCTTGTAAACAAAGCTTCGCCAGGTCAACGGCGCCCCTCTTGCGCTGTCGACAATTCACCGACCCTCGGCTTCCGGAAGATGACCCTCGCTCGCCTTTCGACTGCGAGAGCTCCTCCAAGAGCGAGCTTCGATGTTCAGATATTTGGGGGTACAGACGACCCCCGGTTGTCATTCGTTCAGCTAACCGTAGCTCCATCCAGCACCCGCTCCAAACGTTCGGAAGAGGTGAGGATCCATCGCGAGCCCGACGGCTGCTCGCGGTGAGGAGACGGACATAACCACAATATCTCGTGGCTGTCCAAAAAATTAGACACGATCTGTGGTGGGCTATCCTACAGCGAGCTAACCGCGCAAATCCATTCGCATTCCCGTTTTCTCTCCCAAAGTGCTCCACAAGTTGTCTTGACGCGCGCCCGATTTATCCACAGGCGGCCCTCCCGTACGTTCAGGTCGGACTCACAACCTGTCCACACGTTGTACAGTGGCGGGACCGCTCACGCGAAATGTGGACTCCTGGACCACAGAGTGACGGGCAGGTGACGAACGGCGCTCGATTTCTAGTGTGCCGACGCGTCGTACTTCCATCGCGCGCACGCAACGGATGGAAATGCACTCGGGTAGTTCCATCTGAATTACGAACGAATGGACGTACGGGAGGAAGGAGCCAGGCCGCGGCGAGAGGACGAGCTACTTGCGTCGAGAGAGTGACCGCAGTGCTTCTTCCGGTGCGACATGGCGCACACCATGCGACGAAAAGACCAATGGAAACAAGATTTTAGTTGCGAAGAAAGTGGAACTTTACAACTGTAACGTTCTCCAATGAAACGCCTCGTTCTCGCCCCGCTCGCGCTCGCTGCTATCGCCACCATCATTGCGTGCGGAAGCACGGCAGGCTCTGAATACGACGAAGACGGCCTCCATCAGGATTCTGGCAACGGCGGAAACGACAAGAGCGAGACCGGTCCCGGACCCATCGGCGTCGTGGGAGATGAAGACAGCGGCATCGCTTCAGATGCGAGCGACTTTGGGGACGCGAAGTGCGCGGCAGAATCCGTTGTGGCAGAGCGCGCGCCCGCCTACCTCTACTTCGTACTCGACCAGTCGGGCAGCATGGGCGACGGAGAGCACGGCGATCCGACGCAGAAGTGGGACCCGGTCACGACGGCATTGAAGGGCTTCCTCGTCGATCCAAAGACGAAGGGTATCAGCGCCGCGCTCGAGCTCTTCCCGAAGGGCGCAGAAGACAAGAAGTGCAATTCTTCGACCTACGGCGTGAATCTCGTCGCAGGACTCACCGCGCTTCCGGACACGGCGAAGGCGTTCTCGAGCAAGATTCCAGCGCAAGCGCTGAAGGGCGGCACTCCGATGCTCGCCGCGCTCCAAGGCGTTCTTCTCAAGGCGAAGGCGAATGCGGACGCAAAGACGGACGGCAAGACCGTCGTCGTGCTCATCACGGATGGCGAACCCGCGAGCTGCACCGACGACTCCGTTACCTCGGTGCAGACGGAAGTCGCGAAATACAAGACGACGGTTCCGACGCACGTGATCGGCGTGGGGAAGAGCCTCACGAAGTTGAACGACATCGCGAGCTCCGGTGGAACGACGAAGGCGATCTTGCTCAACGTCGGTACGCCTTCGCAAACGCAAACGGAATTCGCGAAAGCCATCGACGACATTCGTGTGAGCGCGCTCGCATGTGACGTCGCCATTCCGGCGCCTCCAGCCGGCAAGACGCTCGATCTTGCGAAGGTCAACGTTTCGCTCTCGAAGAGCGGTACATCGACGCCCCTCGCATACGACGCAGCGTGCAAAGCGGGCGGATGGAAGTTCGACAGCACGAGCGCGCCGAAGAGCATCGTGCTCTGCCCGACGCTCTGCGACAGCGTGAAGAACGAACCGGACAGCAACGTCTCCGTCGAGTTCGGCTGCGCGAGGCGAGAAACCACGATCAACTAACAACCGACGAAACGCCAGGCCGATCGCGTGACCGCGACGGAGCCAGGGTCGCGCGATCGACCTTCACCGCAATTCGTGTTTCGGCTGCAGTCAGTGTTTGTTTTGGCGAACTTTCGTTCGCCCGGATCGGACGGGCTAGGCCCATCTCCGAGATGCGCGGCTGCGCTTGGAAGCAACTTTCGTTGCTCAGAGCTGCACGGCGAGCCGGAAGCTGCGATGCCGTTGGGGCACGGATTTCGTTCCGGGCGTCGGGTTCGCGGGCGGATTTGGAGACGGAAAAGGCTCCGTCGTGGCGATTAAGATGGGTGGGGCATCGTAACTGCGCGAGATGAGGTGCGGGTGTTCAGCGATTCACGTTGAAGACTGCGCTTTTCTTTCTATATTCCGCCGTGTGCTGAGGTAGTCCATCGCCGCACATAGAGGTCTTTCATGAAACGCTTGTTCGCTGCATCATTCGGTATCTTTGCTCTCACGGCTCTCGCTTGCGGGACGGACGAAACTTCTGAGTTTTTCGACTCGGGCGCGGATGACGACGACGCGGGAGAGGGGTCGGAGACGACGACGATCGATCCCATCGAGGACGATGCCTCGGCGTCGAACGACTCGGGAGATGAAGGAGACGCAGCTTGCGCCGCCGATAGCGTCGTTGCCGAGCGTGCGCCGGCCTATCTCTACTTCCTGCTCGATCAGTCGGGCAGCATGGGTGACGGTACCCACGGAATTGCTGCCGAGAAATGGAACCCTGTCACTACGGCGCTGAAGGGATTCCTTCTCGATCCGAAGTCGAAGGGAATCAGCGCGGCACTGGAGCTCTTCCCGAAGGGCGCCGACCCGATGTGCCCCTCGACGAATTACGGAAAGAACTTGGTCGCGCCGCTCACGGCTCTCCCCGATACCGCCAACGTCATCGGAAGCAAGATGCCCGCGATTCCGGTTGAGCTCATCACGCCGACGCTTGGTGCGCTCTCCGGATATCTGCCCGCCGCTCAGGCTGCCGCGAAGAACAACGTCGATGGGAAGACGGTCGTCATCGTCGTCACCGACGGCGATCCCATCGGTTGCAATGACGACTCGATCGCTTCGATCGAAACCGAAGTCGCGAAGTACAAGAGCACGGTTCCCACCTATGTTCTCGGCGTCGGGACCAGCACGACCAACCTCAACAAAATTGCGGCGGCCGGCGGTACGGGCAGCGCGATCTTGATCAACGTCGGTACGCCTTCCGTCACGCAAGCGCAGTTGGCGAAAGCCATCGACGACATCCGCACCAAGTCGCTCACGTGCGATGTGAACATTCCTGCGGCGCCCGCGGGCAAGACGATCGACTACGCGAAGATCAACGTCGGACTCTCGAAGTCGGGGACGAAGACGCCGCTCACTTACGATCCGAAGTGCGCGAAGGGTGGCTGGAAGTTCGACGACGAAAAAGCGCCGAAGAAGATCGTTCTCTGCCCCACGCTCTGCACTTCGTTGAACGCGGATCCCTCGAGCGCGATTTCGGTCGAATTCGGCTGCACACGCCGCGTCGTCATCAACTGATCAAGCCACCCTCTGCGAGGCTGAATTTCCGAAGCCTCGACGGGGCGAAGGCCTCAGAAATTCAGCCTCTTCGCGCTTGCTCTGCTTGATCAGTCCCGTGTTTGTTTTGGCGAGCCTTCGCTCGCCGGGTCAGACGGATGTGCGCGTTTGCGAAATGAACGGGTGCTGCGTTGGTTGCAGCGACGTCGCCTCCGGCGAGTGAAGGCTCGCCGAACAAGTACGGGCGATAGGAGCGGTCCGAAAGCCTGGATGTGCCGTCAGAACAGTCTCGCGGCGACGTCGTTCGCGAAGAGCCAGCCTTCGCGCGTCATTCCGATGCGGGCGCCTTTTTTCCAAACGCGTCCTTTGGTGAGGAGCTTTTCGAGCTCGCGAGCTCGTTCTTTCGAGAGCGCTTCGACGCCCAATTCTTGGGCATCGGATTCCAGATCGAAGCCTTCTTTGAGGCGCAGGCCGAGCATGATGCGTTCGCGAAGGAGCGTCTCGGCATCCAGCGTCTCTTCGAAGGTCGAGAGGCCGTCTTCTTCTCCGAAGAGTCCAGGTTTCATCGTCTTCGTTCGCGCTGCGTAGCGCGCGGGATCCGGCTCGTTGCGATAGCGAACGTTGCCGATGCGCCCGACGGCCGCAGTCCCGATCCCGAGATAGTCACGACCTCGCCAATAACCGAGGTTGTGACGGGATTCGTCGCCGGGCTTGGCGTAGTTCGAGATCTCGTAGTGAGAAAAGCCTTTTTTCTCGAGCGCTTCGTCGATGGCGAGAAACGATTGCGCCACGCGACCATCGTCGGCGAGAGGAAGGCGTCCGATCTTTGCGAGCTCACCGAACTGCGTGCCCGGCTCGATGGTGAGCTGATAGCAGGAGAGGTGAGTGATGCCGTGCGCGGCGAGACGTTCCGCGTGTTCGACGGCGCGCTCGAGCGGCTGATCCGGAAGGCCGAAGATGAGATCGGAAGAGACGCGCGCTCCCGTAGCAAGCGCGCCGTCGATTGCGGCTTCGGCGAGGCTCGCGTCGTGCAGACGACCGAGATAGGACAGCTCCTTCGCGTCGAGTGACTGCGTACCGATCGAGAATCGATTGATCCCCGCATCGCAATAAGCCTTCGCACGATCGGGATCGAGCGAGGTCGGATTGCACTCGAGCGTCACTTCGACGTCGGTAATCCGGTTCATGGAGAGCAGCGCATCGAGCACGCGGCCGAGCTCCTCCGGCTCCCACAGGCTGGGAGTGCCGCCACCGAAGAAGATCGTCTCGACGGAAGTGGTCTCGAGGGCGCCTTTGCGCGCCTCGATTTCGCGGAGAACGGCGTCCGAGTAGGCGGCGTGATCGATCTCGTCCCGCTTCTTCGCGAAGGACACGAAGTCGCAATAGGGGCACTTTTTCAAGCACCACGGAAAGTGGACGTAGACGCCGAGCGGTTTCACGTTTCGTGTCATGCTGCTTTCGCCGTGTCGGATGTAGCGCGAATTTTGGCGAAGATTCAAGGGGGCGCCGACCATCAGCCCGCGTTGGCTCCAGGCGTCACGGTGCACGAAGCGCTCGAGAAGCTCGCCTTCGGTCGTCTCCTCAGGCGAGATCTCGACGACGCCGAAGCGACGTTTGGCGTCGCCTACGAGGTTGCCGATGCCCTCCATGATGATGTCGCGCGCGCACGCGCCCTCGCGGGCCTCGGTCATGTGGCCTACGCGCGCTCGGATCTTTCGCTCGCGGCAGAGTGTCAGCGCGAAGCCGCAGTGGCCGCCGAGCGAGCACACGCCGAGGAGCTCGCCATTCTCGCACGATCGAGAGGAGCGTTCATCGCCTACGACGCGGGAGACATCATGCTCGCCGAGCGCCAGATCTCGGATTTGCGGGAGCGCGCAGATGCGTTTCCGAAAATCGCAGGGACGATTCGCGGCTACCTCGGGAATCTCGCGCGCGCGCGGCGTCGCTTCTCGGACGCTCGCGAGTTCTATCGGCAGGCGCAAGAGCTGAGTCGTACGGAGAATCCCATCATGCATGCGATCTTCGTGATGGACGAAGCCGTGATCGACCTGCTCGAAGGCCATGCGAACATGGCGAGCCGTCATCTCTCGCTCGCACGCGAACGCATGCCATCACCGGGAGACTGGCTGGGGAACTTTCTCCTCTTGCACTACACGTCGCTGCTTCATTCGATCCACGGTACGAATGCACAACGTGAAGAAGCATGCGCACGTCTGGGCGTCGAACCGCGTGATCGCGCTCGTCGCCGTCGTGCGCTGAAGGCGGAAGCGACACTGCTCGCCCCGGCGATCGCAAACTACCTCGACGAGGGCGTGCGTCTATCGGTGCGCGCACGAGAGAACAAGTCCGAGGCCGACAGGCGATCGCTGCTCGAAGAATTTCGTGCGCTCCGCGATCGGTGCCCTGCGAACGAGCATGCGCGGCTCACACTCGCGATCGTGCGTCCCCTCCTCTCCGAGCGGCCCGCCGATGAAACGCTGGTCGTTGCGCGTGACGCAAGATCGTTCAGAGTCGGCGATGCGGTGGAGGCCGACCTTTCGTCGAAGGGCGGTCCGCGAAAAATCCTTCTGGCGCTCACCAATGCACGCCTGCAACGCCCAGGTGAACAAGTCTCGTTTGCAGCGCTCATCGAGGCGGGGTGGCCCGATGAGCGCATCGGAGAGCGCGCTGCGCGCAATCGCGCGCACGTGGCACTAGCAACGTTGAGAAAGCTAGGCCTCGAGGCCGTGCTCGTGAGGCGAGGGGAGGGCTACCTGATCGATCCCCTCACGAAGGTCTCGCTCGTCGATTGAGGTAGGTACTTTCAATCCGACTTTTCGGGCGTGAACCCG
>JAHFDV010000224.1 GCA_023248815.1 Myxococcales bacterium | reverse complement strand
GAGAAAGAATGGGCACTTCTATTTCGGCGCCGAGCGCTGCTTCTGCAAAGCTCACGTGCGTGCGAACGACGAGATCGACTCCGTCTCGCTCGAACCGCGGATCATCTTCGACGTCGATTTCGACGTAGAGGTCTCCGGGGCTCTTTCCACCCGGTCCCGGCATTCCCTGTCCTTGAATGCGGAGGCGCTGACCGCTGTCGACGCCGGCTGGAAATGCGACCGTCACCTTGCGCGGACGCGCCACTTGCCCTTGACCGCGGCACGCCGTGCAGGGCGTTTTGATTGTCTGTCCGCGACCACCGCATGTGGGGCAAGGCGCGCTGAACATCACGAAGCCGCGCGCATTCGAGATTTGGCCGGTGCCGCGACACGGCGCGCAGGTCTCGGGTTTCGTCCCTTTCTCGGCTCCGCTGCCTTTGCACTCGTCGCATAGCGCGGGCGCTTGAATGGTCAGCTCGCGCTTCGAGCCGAACGCAGCGTCGCGCAACGTGAGCCGCTCTTGCACGCGAAGATCGGCGCCCCGTCGCGCTTGTTGCCCGCCGAAGCCGAACCCACCGCCGCCTCCGCCGAACATCTCACCGAAGAGATCCTGCATCTGCGAGAACACGTCGCCCATGCCAGCGCCGCCGCCGCCGCCTTCGAGCCCAGCGTGCCCGAAGCGATCATAGACGGAGCGCTTGTCCGCATCCGAGAGGACTTGATACGCCTCGTTGCACTCCTTGAAGAGCTTCTCCGCTTCCGCGTTGCCGGGATTGCGGTCGGGATGATGCTTCAGCGCCTCACGCTTGAACGCCTTACGAATGTCGTCGGACGACGCATTGGACTGAACGCCGAGGACTTCGTAGTAATCGCGCTTGCTCATCGGGACTTCTGTTCTTCCGGTCGCAACGGCCGAGAAATGCCGCCGTTCGGCGGCAAGTTAAGCCTTCAAATTCTCATGTCAACAACGGTCGTCCGAGGAGCTGATTTGCTTCGGACTCACGACCGGGCCGGCCTGCTGTCACGGCGCTTCAGTTGCTCTTCGAGCTCGGCGATGCGCCACGCGCTCGCGCGTACTTCACTCTCGCGGCGGGCGACCTCGAGGGCGAGGTGATCGACTTTTCCACGAAGTGCGGTCTCGTCGGCGGGGGTGGGCGATCGAAGAAGATCTTCGACGATGCGTCCGCGATCCGCGAGGGCGCGTCGCATCTTTTCGATCTCGTGACCGAGCTCTTTCACTTTGCCTTCGTACGAGGCGACTTCCGCCGTTCGCTCGCTTTCGTCGGAGGTCGCTTCCTTCACGGCAGGCTTGGCGCGCTCTTCGGCCCGAATCCGCTCTTCGGTTTTTGCACGCTCTTCTGCCCGGATCCGCTCCTCTTCCTTGACGCGCTCTTCGGGTCTCGTGCGCTCTTCGGCTTTGGCGCGCTCTTCGACCTTCGAGAGCTCTTCGACGCGCTTCTCGAGCGTCGTCAGGGCAGCGGCTTTCTTCGCGAGGGCTTCCGTCGCGCGCGCAAGCTCGGCCGAAGCGCGACCGAGTTCGGCCGTCAGCTTCTCGACCTTGGCCGAGGCATCTTTGCCGGAGGTGTCGGCACGCAGCTCTTCGAGCTCACGTCCCAGCGATTGCACTTCGCGCGAACGATCCGTGGCGCGTGCGCGTTCGAGGCCGATTTCCTTCTCGAAGGCGCTCGTTTTCTCGCGCTCACGCAAGAGCGCGTCTTGGAGACTCGCAGCCGTTGCTTGAAGATCGCCGAGCTCACGAAGCGCACGACGACTCTCTTCGTGGGCGCTGCGCTCGTCGTGAAGCGCCCGAGCAAGGCGATCGATCTCGTGTCGCGCTTCGACGAGCTCGAGGTTGTTGGCGCGGAGCTCGTCTTCACCGACGAACGTCTGTGAGACCAAGGGCTCGTCGTCTTTCGAATCGACCGCGTCGAGAATTTGCTCTTTCGAGAGCTCGATGAGCGCATAGCCGGGAATGACGCGCTCTTCGGTTTGCGAAGCGACGACGACGTAGCCATCCGGAATCTTGTCGTCCGTCGCGAGGCTTCCATCGACCGCGACATCGGGATCTTCGTTTCCGAGCTCGCTGACCGAATGACCGAAGAACGACGCCGCGCCGTACATCCGCACGCTGTGAAACTGCAACGCGACAGTGTCGTAGAGCTCGTAGTAGCCGAGTCCGCCCTTGCCCGTTCCGAGCGCGGCGTTGCGATCATGATTGTCGCTCGCGAGCACCAGAATGCCGTTGCGGCCGAGCACGCGACGAAACTCGACGAGCGCGGTACGCACGTCGGTGAGCGCCGCGATGTCCGTGCAGACGACCACGTCGTAAGCGCCGTCACGTACCGAGAACGTTCCCGGAAAATGCGCGATGTCTCCAGAGACGCGCGTCGGGTCGGCTTCGAACCGATGGATTGATCGTGCGGAGACTTCAGCAAGCGCGGCATCGTCGACCATCCCGACGATGGCGACGCGTGCACGCTCGAGGGCGGGACCAGCGAATACGACGAGCTCTTCGGCCGAAAGCACAGTGGTGGCGTTTTACACGCGCGCTTTCGAAATGTGCACGCTGAACGTCGATAAATCGATCGCTCAAAAGAAAAGAGCGCCCCGACCGAAGTCGAGACGCCCTGTTCTTTGGCTCGCGTTGCCGCGAACCTTGCGCTCACGCGGCACCTCGAAAGGCGCTCGCGTGAAGGCGTGATCCAATTACTGGATCATGTCCTTGAGCGCCTTGAGCGCCGAGGCGCGAACGCGCTTCGAGGCGGGCTTCGCCTTGAACACGCGGGGCTCCTTGGTGAACGGGTCGATACCCTTGCGCTCCGGCGTTGCCGGCTTCTTGACGGTCTTCAACTTGAGAAGGCCGGGGATGACGAACTCGCCCGGGCCGCGCGGGCCGAGCTGCTTCTTGATGAGGGTCGAGAGACCTTCGAAGACGTTCGCAACTTGCTTCTTCTCGAGCTCCGCGATCTCCGCGACTTCCGAAATCACTTGAGCCTTCGTCAAACGCTTTCCTGCCATGGTGTCCTCCTAAATGGGTTGCCCTTCGTCGAGGCGTCTAAAGAGTTCTGGGGAGATTGCAGCGCTTTGGTTCGGGTGAACTTTTTGTTTCGATGAATCAAACGATTCAAACGAACAAATCAAACGCACATTCTTTTGGGATTGCTCTGTCGATCAATCGACGTTTTGTTGGTGTTCATTCGAAGTTTTCTACCTTGCGCCCCCCGCCCCCTTCGCTGATCGCGCTGAGAGATGGCGACTTCGGTTTCCCACTTCTTCGCGAGCTTCACGATGGAAGATCGCGCGAAAAGAGAGGTAGCACTCGGTTTCCATGCTCTGCAAGCAGAAAAAAAAGGGGGATTGCGTTTTTTGATGCAATTAGAGCCCATGGAACAAGGGTGATCGGCGATCGCGTCGGGCACGAATCGAGCCAGCGCATGCCGACGACGCCACGAACGACACTCTATTAAGAGAATGCGTGAGGCAATGAACGCCTTCAAACGCGCGAAGCAATGCGAACGAGCGAGGACGTTTTCCTCCTCATTTTCAAGTCTGTTTCATCGGTTAGGTGATCCCATCCGAGAAGGTGCAAAAGACCGTGTGCGAGAAGCATCGTCACCTCTTCGAGGAGCGAGATACCTCTTTCATCCGCTTGCCGGCGAGCGGTTGGCACACTCACAACCACATCTCCGAGCATCGTTTCCGCAGGATTTCCAAACTCTCCCTCGCGAAACGCAAACGCGAGGACATCGGTGGGGCGATCCTTCTTTCGATACTCGCGGTTCAAGCGATGAATCGATGCGTCGTCGGTTAATAGAATTGAGAGCTCTGCGTTCTTCAATTGAAGCGCAGCGAGCATCGCTTCTGCGCGACGTTCGATCTCCTTCGACGCAAGGCCACGATGCGGCCCGTGCTCACTCGTGAGGAGGACGCGCGGCGCGCGTGAAGACGTGCGATTCACCGCAGCCTTCTTCGAAACGCGCGTGCGCTTCGCCGTCGTCTTCTTCTTCGCCGACTTCTTCAGCGGAGGTGCCAAGCGCGGCTTACTTCGCCTTCTCGGCGTTCTTCTTCGTGTCTTCGAGGAACTTCTCGAGCCCGCTGTCCGTAAGCGGATGCTTCAAGAGAAGCTTCAAGATGGAGGCAGGGATCGTCGCGCAGTGCGAGCCGAGGAGCGCCGCTTGAACGACGTGCAAAGGCGAGCGAACGCTGGCCGTGAGCACTTGCGTTTCGAATCCAAAGTTCTCGTAGATGGCGACGATGTCTTCGATGAGCTTCATGCCTTCATGCGACGTGTCGTCGATGCGGCCAATGAACGGCGAGATGTACGTCGCGCCGGCCTTCGCGGCGAGCAGTGCTTGGTTCGCGCTGAAGCAGAGCGTGACGTTCGTCTTGATGCCTTCCTTCGTGAAGACCTTCACGGCCTTCAAGCCCTCGGCGATGAGCGGCACCTTCACGACGACGTTCTTGTGAAGCTTCGCGAGGACGCGGCCTTCCTTCAAGATGCCCTCTGCGTCGATGGCGACGACTTCGGCGGAGACGGGACCGTCGACGATCTCACAGATCTCGGGGATGACCGTTTCGATCTTGCGACCGACTTTGGCGAGGAGGCTCGGATTCGTCGTGCAGCCGTCGACGACGCCCATTTCGACGCAGTCTTTGATTTCTTTGAGATCGGCGCTGTCGATGAAGAGCTTCATGAAGAAGGTGGTAACGAGCGCAGCGCACGCGGTCAAGGCGAGTCACACAAATTTGGCCCAGGTTTCGCCGAACGGGAACACTTTGTTTCTCCGGAGGCGAAGATGGGCGAAGCAGCAAGAATCGAAGAGACGGAAATGAGTGGAAGCAGCGGGTTCGGCGGAAGCGAACGGCGGCGTCATCGTGTCTATGTGACACGGAACACCGAGTATCACTTTCGTGATGGATTCTGCGTTGCTGTGCGTGACCGACGATCCGGCACGTTCATGAACGGTCACCTCGCGCTGAAGCGCCGCATTCAAGGCGGCCTCAAGTTCTACATGAACGGCGCCATCCTCCCGAATTCGGGTGACCCGCGCATCGGCGAAGCGATGTACTTCGCAAACGATGGTCGCGATCTCGTGACGAGCGCCGTCGAGCGCATCGAGCGCCCCACGAAAGACATCGTGCGCAACTACGCTCGGGCATGAGCGCACGGACGCTTCCGCGAACGACTCCGAGGGAATCGGAGCGCCCCGGGCCAGATCGCCCTGGATTGAGGCGTGCGATCGTTCGCACGCGCCCGATTTCGGAAGCGCCTTATCTTCGCGTGCCGCAACGCGAAGGCTTCTTCATCGCTACTTCGCGCCTCGTGCTCGCGCCGGCTGTCTCCGCCGACGCTCACAATTTCTTTCACGCCGTCTGCGCATCGCGCTCTTCCCTCGAACCTTGGCTTCCTTGGGTTCCCTTCATCGGCGACCCGGCGGCCGCGGCGCGCTATCTAGAAGCGAGTGAGCGCGATTGGGACGAGTCGCGCGCGTGTCGCTTCTCGGTACGTGATCGCGAGACGCAACAGTTCTTGGGCATCGTCAGCTTCGAGCACCTCGTGCACGCGCACCAGTCTGCCGACTTCGGATACTGGCTGCGAGACAATGTTGTGGGGAAAGGTCTTCTTCAGGAAGCCGGTGAGCGACTTCTCGCCTGGGCTTTCGATGCCCTTGGTGCAGAACGCATCCGTGTCGCGGCCTCGACCAAGAACGAGCGCTCGCTGAGGACGATTCAGCGTCTCGGGTTTCGCTACGAAGGCACTTCCAGACGAGCGGAGCACGTCGCTGGACGTTGGCTCGATCACGCGGTTTTCGCGATGGTTCGTGACGATCGCATTCTCGAACCTGTTACTCTCGCAGCGGGCGCATGAAACGACTTTCGATCTTCGGCTTACTGCTTCTACCGTCGGTCGCTCTTGCCGACGACGAGACCTCGGTTGCAAAACGTTCTTTCGAGGAGAACCCCGGCATCGTCTACACGCTCAAGCCTCGCGTTCATGCGAGCCTCGGCGCGGCGACGGCTCTGTCTGCGCCGCAGAACGACGAGTTTTCGTGGGGCGGCGGTGGATCCTTGCTTCTCGAGGTTCCGCTCGCGAACTTCTTCAGCGTTCAAGGCGGCATCAACTCTTACTTCTTGTCGAACGGTGAAGCGCCGGCGGCGCGCTTCAAAGATCACTCGTACGGTACGTCGCATGGCGCACTCCTCGGCGTTCGCGTTCAGCAGTACAGCAACTACAAACCAATGACGCAGGGCGTCTGGGCTTCGCTCGGAGTCGGCGTGGCGTTCACGGGCGATCTCGTGCGCCCGACGCTCGGCGCAGAGGTCGGTTACGACTTCCCTCTCGGCACGGCTTCGAAGGCCGCGATGGGTCCCGTGCTCGGCTACACGTGGGTTACGCAGCCGGACAGCAACGTTCGCCCAGAAGACGCGCATCTCATCTTCTTCGGCATTCACTTCGTTTACGGAACGCGTCGTTCGGACGAAGACTCGCTGAAGAACACCGATTGCACGGATCGCGATGCCGACGGAATCTGCGACGCGCTCGACAAATGCCCGGACACGACCGCGCTCTCGAACGCCGATCCCGAGCGCCCCGGCTGCCCGCGCGGTGACAAAGACGGTGACGGCATTTTCGACAGCGAAGACGCTTGCCCCGACGACGCTGGAGTCCGCACGGGCGATCCGAAAACGAACGGTTGTCCGCGGCGCGATCGCGACAACGATACGGTCTTCGACGATGAAGACGCATGCCCCGAAGAACCGGGCATCAAGACGAAAGATCCCGCGACCAATGGTTGCCCGAGGCGCGACGAAGACGAAGACACGATCTTCGACGACGAAGACGCATGCCCCACGGTGCCCGGTGTCCGCACGACGGATCCTGCGACCAACGGCTGCCCTCCGTCGAAAGACGGCATTCGTCTCGAAGGCGACTCGATCTCCCTCGATGACGTCGTTCAATTCGAACGTGACAGCCCGCGCGTTCGCCACGTGAGCTGGGGACTCGTCCAAAAGGTCGCAGGCTTCATCTCTTCGACACCCGGCATTCTCGTCGTCGACGTTCAAGGTCACGCCGATGAGTCCGGTACTCCCGAGCACAACCTCAAGCTCTCGCAAGATCGCGCCGATAGCGTGAAGGCGTTGCTCGTGAAGTTCGGAGTCGACAACGGCCGTATCACCACTCACGCTTATGGGCAGATGAAGCCTCGCGTGCAGGGCAAACAAGAGACGGTCCGCGGGCAAAATCGCCGCGTCGAGTTCGTCGTCGTCAAAGCCGCGAAGTCCGGAGGTGCTGTCAAATGAAGCGCGATTCAGTGAAGCGTCGAATCGGCCCCGCCATCTTCTTCTCGGTGGGAGCGCTCTTCCTCGGTGGCGTCTTCTCGGGCTGCGGAAGCCTCAACGCCGTCGTGGGTGGCGAATGCGCCGACGGCTACATCGACTGCAACGGACAATGCTCCGACATCGAACGCGACCCTCGCAACTGCGGCGAGTGTGGCAATAGCTGCGCGCCGAGCGTCGGCTGCACGAACGGCGTGTGCACGGGTGGTCGTGATGGAAGCGTCGACGCCGACACGGACGCGGGCGACGGCGGTGATGGCGACGGTAACGCGGATGGATCGCGAGACGGCAGCAACCACGACGCGCGGGATGGCTCTGGCGACGGATCGAACGGCGACGGATCGACGAGCGACGGTTCCACGGATGGTTCGTCATTCGAGAGCGGCGACAGCTGCGCGCCTCCCTACAACAACGTCAACAACTGCGGCGCCTGCGGCGTGAAATGCGTCGCGCCGAACGATCAGTGCGTCGCACAGGGCGTCAACTTCATCTGCGCCCCCACGTGCAACCTGCCTTCGAAGCTCTGCTTCGGCAAATGCGTCATGGTTCAATCGGACCCTGAAAATTGCGGCGATTGCGGCGTCGTGTGCGAGTCGAACCTCTGCGTTGCCGGCGTCTGCCAGGGAACGAGCCGCGGTGACATCGTCTATCTCGGCTTCGACTACCAATCGATTCCGAACAACATCAACATCTCGCAGTCGCGTGAGCTCATCAACGCGGTCTTCCTCGCCGACAAGACGCCGATTCGCCTTCTCGCATTCCAAAAGTATGCGAACACGACGTCGGTCGCCAACGTGACGGCACTTCTCGGGTCGGCCCAGGCCGCCACGGGCCGCACGATTCAGATCACGACGAGCGTCGACGAGGCCTTCGTCACGTCGAATCTCGCGATCGCGAACTACGATGTCCTGCTCGTCTACGATCAGGAAACGGCGCCCGCGAACACGATGGGCGCGATCGGCACCGCCTGGGCCACCAAGCTAGGAACCTTCACGAAAAACGGCGGCGTCTTCATCACTCTCGACGGCGTTTCGGGAGCCAATCCGCAAATGCAGACGTTCGAAACGAACACGGGTCTCCTCAGCGTCACGGCGCATACGGCGCTCGCGAGCGCACTCGCGATCGATCTCGTGGCGCCTGGAGACGCAGTTGGCGTCGGTGTGACGACGCCCTATGGAACGCGCACGCGATCGACGCGCTTCGTCACCGAAGCCAACGGCGTGAATGGCGTGACGTATGTCGCCACCGAGTCCGTGACGAAGCAGCCGAACGCCGTTCACAAAGTGGCTCCCTGAGCACTTCGTGCAGGCTGCTCCCTGAGCACTGCGTATGGATCGCTCGTCGAGCGAGACGTGCAGACGCTCACTGAGTGGGTGTTGCATCGGAATTTACGAAGTCGTTTTGCTCGCAATATCGGTTGCGATCGAAGGGTGTGGCGCGTGCCGGTGGTACGCTCAACATATGAATAGCTTCTCGCGCTTCGTTCTTCCGGTCGTGGGTACCTTTCTTCTCTCGTCGGTGGTCGCGTGTGGCGATGACGATCCGCCGGCCCCTTCGGGTGTCGTCGTGTCGATCGACACCGATCCGTCGATCAGCCCGGACACGCTCACTTTGGCCGTCGTCGCGAACGGCGCCGTTGCGTATCGCGAAGAGTTCACGGATGCCAAGGCAACGACGCGACAGAGCGTCCGCATCGTCAGCAATGGCTCTGCGAATAGCGCCACGGTGACGGTGTCCGCCTCTTCCAAGGGAACTCCGATCGATCAGCGTCAGCAGATCATCTCCAACATTCCCACGGGCAGTCTCGTTTCTCTGCTCGTCACA
>JAHFDV010000223.1 GCA_023248815.1 Myxococcales bacterium | reverse complement strand
TCCGCAGCGAAGCGGAGGAAGCCTAAGTCTCCTTTAAACCTGCTCGTGCCGAAGGCGGGACTTGAACTTCCGCAGCGAAGCGGAGGAAGCCTAAGTCTCCTTTAAACCTGCTCGTGCCGAAAGCGGGACTTGAACCCACACACAGCTACCCATGGCGGATTTTGAATCCGCTGCGTCTGCCAATTCCGCCACTTCGGCTCATTCGGGTGACGCCCCATATGAACGGAGAAGGGGAACCCGGTGATCGAGCTCCCCTTCGGCTCAGCGGCGCATCAGGTTGCCCACGCGATCGCCGAGCATCCGGAACGTCGGTCGATAGCCGAAGAGCGGCGACGTCGCGTCGGCCGTTTCGCGCGGGCAGATCGAGGAGACGAGCGACTGCGCTCCGAGACTGCGTGCAACGCGCAGAGCTTGGAGGCCTGGTTCCGCGCCGTCACGCACTTGCGTATTCGTGACCGTAGGAAAGAATCCCACGTCGTTGGATTTCGAGCCGCGGCACAGCGGGAAGTCGTGCTGCGGGCCATCGACCCCAACCGCTCCGCAGGCACACGCCTGGTCTTCCGCGTTCTTCGGGCACTCTCGTGGCGCAGGGAGGTCGAAGGTACATGCATACTGCACGTCATTGCTCGCAGTGTCCCATTCGCCTCCATTCACGGGGTTCCCGTCGGCGACGCCTGTTCGCTTCTGAATCGAAGGATGCATGAACGTGTTCTGGCCGGTCGTATCGAACGTATTCGGATCTTTGCCCAGGAGGCGCGTCCAGTCTTCGCCGTCGAGCGACGTTTTCGGCGCAGAATCTTTCGCTACCGCACTCAGATCTCCCGTCGCGCCTTCGGTCGATAGCAACTGCCACGGCACGCCGTTGATCGTCGTGAAGAGAATGTCGTCTGCTCCGCGGTTGCCGAGAGGCAGATCACAAAGTTCTTCAGAGGCAGACGTCGGGAGAGATGCTGCGAAGAGCGGGTTCGTACAGGAGCCCGCACATTGGGCGTATTCCTTGACGGTAGCTTCCGACAGCGGGTGCTCTTCGTCGCGATTCGGTACGGTCTGCGAACGAAATCCCTGCGCGTAGCGCGTCCACGAGTAGCGCGCGTCGTAACCGAAGCGCTGCTTCGGATTGATGAAGCGTACGTTCGAACCATCCTCTTCTTCGCTGAGCAGCGCCAACCCTCCGCTTCGATCTTTGCACGTAGGATCCGAATCGAAGGCGGAGCGAATCCGGCAGGTGTTGCAGGCTGCGCTATTGGGATCCGCCGCGCACGCCACAGTAGGGCGCGCCGCTTTCGCGGAGTCCGCGTAGCGCCACCCCTGCCCGCCGAGCGAGCGCGGATCGGGCGTGGATTCGTCCTCATCGGTCAAGAGAATCACGGCGACATAGGAGTTTGGACGCAAGAACGCAGCGCGTTGCTGGAGAATCGTTTCGTCAATGCCCACGAGCGAGGCGGCGCTCGAGTCGACACGGACGCTTGCGTACGGATCCGGCTGCACCAGGAAGCGATAGATGCTTTCGAGCTGCGCTTCGTAGCCACAACCGTAGTCGTGGATACCTTCGATCTGCGTCTTCAACGACTCGGGGAGGTTCTTCGCGTTGACCTCGCCGGCCGCAAGTTGCCGCGACGAATTGACATGCGAGAGAAACCCAAGCGCCGACAAGTCGGGCACGTGTCCTTCCTCTGCGCCCACGCGGTCGACGAGATGGGCCGCGTCGTCGTTGTGCCGGTTCAGGTCTGGGTCGATGCTCTTATTGGGACCGACCTTGTCAGTTGGGACGCACGTGCTCGCGGCGCCGACGCCGCCGAGCGACGACGTGATCACGCCAACGTGAAGGTCCTTCACTGGCGGGAACTCCAACGAACCTGCTTCGCACCGGGTTCCATTGGGCTCTTCGATCGGCTGTCCAAGCACCGCACCATTTTCATCCACGCAGTTGGGCGTAACGAGGCGCTGCACGAACTCCGACGCGGCCTGTGCGAGAAGCGTCTGCTTGGACGCCATCCTCTGTGAATTGTCGACCGCAAAAAGAACGTCGACGGGGCGATTCTCGTCGGTCGTGAACGTACTCGCTTTGCGCGTCGTTGCGAAACAAGCGGCGGGCAAACCGGCCCCGCCGCCAACGCCGTCGACAGGGCCGTTCGAGCCCGAGCCTCGTGTAATTTCTCCGACGCTCACCTTCCCGCCGCAGGCATAGAGCGCGAGGGTCGTCGAAAGAAGCATCAATGTGGAGCGCATGAAGTGAATTCGTTTCATCGGCGTTACCTCACTGCTTGATGTCTCCCGCCGAGTCCCTTCATTCATTTTTTGTGAGTGTCTCGATCGCTTTTCCACGCATGCATGATGCACATTTATTTTGCGAGCAACTCTTCGACGCGTCTTCGGAGCGGTCCTTCGGGATGAGATGAGAGGAATGCATTCCCAAGCGAGCGCGCTTCATCTTTTCGATGACTCGCCACGAGGGCTTCGATGCGAAGAACGTCCGCTTCGAGTGAAAGCGTTCCCTGTGAGAGCGCGCGACGATTGGAGTCGAGCAGTGCGAGCGCAGAGCGCGGGTCCGACTTCAACGTTCCACGTACGTTTTCCAGCAACTCGACTTCTTCGTTGAGCGAAAGGACTCGGGCGCCGACGACGTTCGAGTCTGGTGCACTGGCCGCGACGCTTTTCTCGGCCGCAGGAGAGAGAGCGTCGCTTCTTTGAGTGCGAACAGAAGATGGTGACGGCGGTGGCGAGACCTCTGGAACGATCGCTACGGCACGCGGGGCGATCGTAATGGGCGCTGCTATTTCTTCCGAAACGGTTGGTCGCACCGTCGCCTCCGCCGGTGCAATCGCTTCCGGGCGCTGCGAGGCCACGATCTCCGTGTCGTCATATTTCGTCTGAACGACGGCCTTCACGGCAACGACGGAGCCGACGGCAAGCACTGCCCCCATGCTCGCGATTCCCACGAGCTTGGCCATCAAGAAAATGCTCGCCGTCGCCTTGATGGCCGTGCCACTCGTCGCCACGGCGGCGCTCGTCGCGATCGCCGAGCCACCTGCCGCTTGAGGCGCAATCGCAGCTCCCGCAACTTTCACGGCGCCTGCGATCTTCGATGCTCCTACCGCTTTTGCCGTGCCGACTGCGCCACCCACGACTGCCCCGCCTACCGCCGCGCCGGCGATTCCGAGGTTCGAAGCCAACCGTGAGCGCGCCCCGTCGCTGATCTCGTAAGAACTGGACCCATCGCCTCGCATCTCACCGAGAAGCTCACGCTCAAGCCCCGCTGCCGATTCGATTAGTGGACGCTTGCTCATCGAAGACTCCCGGTTCTCATGCGAAGCGATGCTTTCTCGTGGAATACGGCGCGAGCGCGACGAAGCCGTGAAGACACCGTTCCCTCGGGAACGCCGAGGAGCGAAGCGATCTCTGCGGTCGTCATTTCTTCGAGCTCGAAGAGAACGAAGACGGCGCGCTGATCCGGCTCCATCGCTTCGAGGATCTCGTCGATGAGCTTTCGGAGCTGCGCTCGGTGCACGCGTTCTTCCGCGCTCGGTGCACCATCGATGCGATCGTGTTCGACGAGATCTTCTCGCCTTCGCCGCAGCGTACGTCGCGCGTTCGAGACTTCGAAGACCGCGGTGGAAAAAAGAAATGCGCGCTCGCGATCGGGATCGATCACGGAGAGCCGCCTCCTCGCTACCAAGAATACTTGCTGGGTGACGTCCTCGGCGGCCGCAGCGTCGAGCCCCATCTTGCGAATGGAGCGGAAGATGAAGTCGACGTTCGCTTCGAACATCGCGGCGAGACGCGCTGTGTCGGCGTGTGACGATTCGTCGTTTTCGGGTTCGAAAGCGGAAACGTCATCGGCCGCGAGTAGCTCGAGATCCCCGTTGGAATCGTCTCGCGAACGCGGCGATGCGACGCGAACGGCAGACGAGGAGTCGTGAGACGCGAAAGACATCCTATGCGCAATGTCCGTGGGGGGATGGCGTCGTCCAAAAAAATGAATGCTTGCTCAAAAATGCAGAGCGGCGCCGAGCGACACAGAGAAAACGACGGCGGGCGCCCGGTACACGGTGCTGCCGCCATCGTACTGAAACTCTTGACGAAAGACAGGAACGACGAGGCTCGGTTCCAGCTCGAAGGAAACCCTCCTGCTCGGGCTCCAACCGAGCCGCAACAGTGCCGATGGCGCGAGCCACGGACGCACTTGGCTCGCCCCCGAAACGTTCGCGCGAGATTCTCCCTTGGCGTGCAGAAACCCGCCTTCGAGCGCGAAACACGGGCGCAGTACGACGAAATTTCGTCGCTCGAGGAGGCTTTTGCCGAACGCGCACGCATCGACTCGCCCAACGCCCCACACGAAAGTCGTCCTGGTGACGTCCGTAGTAACTGCGCTCGGGACGGAAGTCGCGAGAGAGAATCTGAGGTCGAGCGCGCGCGGATCTCTCGAAAGCGCAACGTCGAAGAAGAGGCGCGGGAGGACGACGAGGCTCGGCGCCGAGAGTGAGCGCACGTCGAGCGCGGCACCCAGCGAGAAGATCTGCGACCGCTCCGGCCGCGGCTCCTCTGCCTTCGGGGGAGATATCGATGAGGAGGGACGCGGTGCCGGCGTCACGGACGACGCGGTCGGGGCCGTTGGATCGGTCGGCGTTGGTTGCGAAACAATTGGGGGCGCGCTTGGAGGTGAGCTCGGCGTCGGCGAGACCTCGGGCTCGGAGGTGACGGCGATCGAAGCAATGAGCGAAATGGCACGCGCAACTTCGTCGCAGCGACTGCCGTGCACGAGCCGCGGTGCTCCGCGTACCCCGTTCTCCGAGATCGCGAGACTGCCTTGGAACGTCGTCCCCTCACTAGCGAGCTCGATGACGACGACGCGCGATGCTCCTCGCGCTTCTTTGATCCGGGCATCCCGCGCGACGACATCGGAAACGATTTCCCGTGGATTCGGGCAACCCGGGACGGTCGAGATCTCGAAGGCGACCTCCCCTTCTGCCGCGCGAGCCAAGCGCGAGAAGCTGCTCGCAAACGCGCACGTCAGGAGGCAGCGCGAAGAGAGCCCGCCAAATCGATTCTTACGAGCGCTCACTCACGTTCCTATGACCGAAAGACCTCACGGCCGTCGCGTCAAAAGAACACCGATCGCGATCGCGAGGAGGAGCACGACCCAAGGCCAGACGGGCCGCGTCGATGAGGCGCTGTCCGGACGGGCGACGGCGCCCCCAGACAATGAGTTTCGTTGGACGGACGGCGCCGTGTCGTCGATGAACTCGATCTTCGGCGCCGCGAGCGAGACGTTCTCGCTCACGAGGTCCATCGCGCGCGCTTCACGCGGGACGAGCGGAAGTCTCGACGAATCGGGGACGGTCTCGGACAGATCCAAGTCTGCCGCGCGGCGAATCATGGTGTCTTTCGGGTTGTCGCTCCGCGTCGGCTTTGCAAGACGGTTCGATGCATCCGGGCCAGCCGGAAGAAAGAGGCCCTCAGAGAGGATGTCGAACGAAGGAACGAGACCCGGTCTCGGAATGGCGAGGCCGAGCGGAGTTTCGCGATCGCCTCGAGGCGCCAACGTGAAGTTGAACTCTCCCGGATGAAGCGTTTTCAGTGCCGTGTTCGATTCGCTGGCTTCCGCGACCCACGAGACTTGCCTTCGTCGGTCATCGGCAAAGAGCACTTCCATCACGCGCGCGACGCTCGCGGGACTGGCGCAATCTGCCCCCTCTGCGAAGGCGTCGAGCTCGCGCGCAAGATCGCCGATGGTCGCGTGGCGGTCTTCGCGGTCTCTCGCGAGTGCTTTCTTCAAGATGCGCCAAAGCTCGGGCGGAAAATCTTCGAAGATCGTCGTCGGATCCGGAATCTCCGCTTCGTGGACCGCGCGCAGCGTGTCGGCGTCGTCGGGACGTTTGAACAATCGCCGATCCGTAGCGAGCTCCCAGAGGGTCGTGCCGAGAGCAAAAATGTCCGTTCGGTGATCGAGCTCGCCCGTCACCGTTTGCTCGGGCGCGAGATACGCGAGCTTCCCTTTTACGATTCCTGCAGCCGTCCGCGAGATGCGGTTGTTGCCTTTGGCGAGACCGAAGTCGATGACTTTGACCTCGCCATCGTACGTGACGATGACGTTCGTCGCATTCACGTCACGATGGACGATACGGAGCGCTTCGCCCTTTTCGTCTTTCGTTTGATGCGCGTTGTGGAGACCTTCGGCAATGCGTGCGCCCATCCACGCGATCTGCTCGTATTTCAGGCGAACGTCGCGGTCGCGGCAGGCTTCCCACACGGTCCAAAGCGATTGCCCGATGAGGAGCTCCATCGACAGGAAGAGGCGCCCTTGGTCGGCGCCGAGCTCATAGAGCTTCACTACGTTCTGGTGATCGATGCGCTCGATGAGCTTCGCTTCGTCGAGGAACATCGCCACGAACTCGGGATTCGCCGAGAACTTCCGCTTGATGACCTTCAGCGCGACGCGGCGGTGCTTTTCTTTCTGATCGACACCGAGATAGATGGTCGCCATTCCACCTTCCGCGATCTTCGCGCGCACCTCGTAGTGACCGAGATGCGTGGGCATCGGATCAGAGCTCGAGCCAACCATCGCGCGAACAGTAGCAAAACCGAGGGCACGATAGGCCGTGAATTGCTGACTCCCCTCCTGTAGAAGAGTTGAATGAAGTTGCTTCCAAATGTTGCGCGGAAAGCTGGCGTGGCATCGCTTCTCGCCTTCGTCGGCTTGACCGGGGGCGCCACTGCCTGCAAGAAGCCAGCGGCCCAAGATTCACTGGCAGCGGAAGACGCGGCCAACGTGAAAACGTATGCCGAAAGCATCTTCAAGGACGCCGAGGTCGGCCTACGCGCCGCAGCGCCCATCCTCGCGACGAGCTCTGCCGAAGCGCTCTCCAAAGACTCTCTCGCCGCAAAAGAGGCCCTCCTCGACGCAAGGCGGCGCTCCGAAACGCTTCGGCTCTTGCCGGCGTCGTTCTTTGCGCTCGTCGATGCGTCGGGACGCATCGTTCGGAGCTCGCTCGAGGTCGACAATCTGGCGACCGAGCGATTCGACCCGGCGTGTGCCAAAGCAACTGGGGACGACGTCGCGCGCGTGTTTGCATCTCTTCCGCGAAATCTCGGCCCTTCGCTTCTCTTTTGCAAAGCCGTTCCCGCCGCGCAAAGCGGGGTCGTCGCCGTCGGCTTCAACTACGTCGATCTCGCGTTCGTGCTCCGCAATCATCTCAAGGAGCACTACGACGGCGCGCGCGACGCAGGCAGCTACGAAAACAAGACTCCCGTTTTCTATGCCGCCATCTACGACGACACCTTGATCGCGTGGTCGCCCGAGACACCCGAAATCGTGCGCGCAGCCACCGACAAGCTCGGGTTTCGTGACAAAGCTTCGGCCGCGACGTTCACCGTCGAGGTCGAATCACGATCGTACGGCGTCGCGAAAAAAGAGCTGCTGTCGAAGAACGGTAGCGCCTTGAACGTGGCGATCGTTCGATCGGATATCTAGGTCGCTCGGGCATACGTCGCTCCGACATCTAGAGCGCGCGGACTTTCGTGATCAGTCGGTCTCGGGAGCGCGTCGCCCGAATCGGTGAATCGACCACGCGAGTGTCGCCCATCCGAGGATGAGGAGCGGTCCGCCGATCTCGGGGCGCGCTGTGCCCGTGAGATAGATCGCGAGGAGCGCGATCGCTGCGCCGATGACGATGCCGCGGACGTCTTTGGCAAGGAGACCCATCTCGTCCGAGAGCATAGCGAAGGCGACCCACGAAACGACTGGTAAAGCGCGCATGAAGTCGGGGTATCATCTCGCACCAATGAAGCGGCTTGCAGCGATCGATGTCGGCTCCAATGCTCTGCGCCTTCGGATCGTCGAGCTCGACACCGTCGACCCTCCCTCGTCGCGAAGGCAAATCACCGAGCAGCGCGCGTCCGTGCGCCTCGGCGGCCCCGTGTTCGACAAGGGTGAGCTCTCGCCGCGCGCCATCGCTCAGGCAGTCGCCGCACTTCGCGACTTCAAAAAAGCAATGGACACCGCGCGCGTAGATGCCTACCGCGCCGTGGCCACCAGCGCCGTTCGCGAGGCGTCGAATCGGGAAATCCTGGTCGAGCGCGCGCGACGCGAGGCGGGCGTCGAGCTCGACGTCATCGAAGGCGTCGAAGAAGCGCGTCTGATTCAATTGGCAGTGCGGCAGCGCGTACCTCTCGCGGGGCGCACGGCACTTCTCGTCGATGTCGGCGGTGGCTCGACCGAAATGACGTATCTCGAAGACGAGCACGTACGCTTTTCGGAATCGCTCCCCCTTGGAACGGTGCGCTCGCTCGACTTCGGAGATCTCTCGGAAAAGAAGCCGCGGGAGCTGCTCGAAGACCACGTGAATCGTTCGATCGATGCTGCGCTCGGCCGACTCAACGAGCGCCTCCACCGCGTGAAAAAGGACGGCAAACCACCGCCCGTGCAAATGCTGATCGCAACCGGTGGAAACAGCGAGACCCTGGCCGATCTCTGCCCGGTCGGCGGCGAAGAGCGCGCGGCCTCGGTCGAGAAGCTTCAGGCGCTCTATCAACGCATCAGCAAGATGAAGGTCGACGAGCGCATCAAGACGTATCAATTGCGCCCCGATCGCGCGGACACCATCGTGCCCGCGAGCGCGATTTTTCTCCGCGTCGCAAAGATCGTCGGCGCAAAGGAGCTCCACGTCCCCGGTGCCGGCCTCAAGGACGGGCTCATCGAGGACCTCATCGAGCGTCACCTTCGTCCCGTCGCGACGAGTCAGCTTCGAGAGATCGTCGTCGAGTCATGCCAGCGCCTCGGTGAGAAGTACGGCTTCGATGAAGCGCACGCCAAACACGTCGCGAAAATCGCGGAATCGCTATTTCATGACCTCGCGGATCTGCATCGCATGACGCCACGCGATCTTCTTCTTCTCGAGGCCTCGGCCTACCTGCACGACATCGGCGACTTCGTGCGGAACGAAGGCCATCACAAGCACAGCCACTATTTGATTCTCCATTCGGACATCATGGGACTGACGCGTGAAGACCGAACGATCGTCGCGAACGTCGCGCGGCATCACCGCAAGGGTCTGCCCGAAAAGACGCACTCCAACTTCCGTGACCTCGACAACGCCGCGCGCGAGCGCGTTCGGGCACTCGCATCCATCCTTCGAATCGCCGATGGCCTC
>JAHFDV010000629.1 GCA_023248815.1 Myxococcales bacterium | reverse complement strand
AAATGCCGTCTCGGCGGCTCACGCGCGCGCTGCTTCGGGATGCGTTGTCGAGCCGGGCGACCGAGCTCGAGTCTCTCGCCTCCGCGCTCGTGAACAAGACGAGACACCTCGAGACGAAGGCACTCCCAGGACTCGCTTCGATCCTCGAGAGAATCGAAGCGCTTGCCGCGGAGCTCTCGCTCACCGAAGACCTCGCGACGAAAGAGAAAGCTCAGCGCCTCGCCGATCTCGTTCGCGAGGCGCGTGATGTCGGAACGCGCCAGAGCATCGCTCCTTAGAGCGCTCTAGCGCGAAGCGACACCCGCTACTCCCGTATGAAGTGACGCGCTCCTCTCGCCCGATGCAGGTCACTCCCGCATGAAATGACAGGTGTATCCGCCCGGATGCTTCTCGAGGTAGTCCTGGTGGTAGGACTCGGCGAGCGTAAAGGTGCTGGCTTTGACGATCTCGGTGACGACGGGGCGTCCCCACTTGCCGGACTTGTCGACCTTGGCTTTCACCTCTTCGGCGATGCGCTTCTGACCGTCGTTCTGGAAGAAGATCGCAGACCGGTACTGGCTACCGAGATCATTCCCCTGACGATCTTTCGTCGTCGGATCGTGCATCTTGAAGAAGTACTTCTCGAGGATCTCGGCGTACGTGATTTTCGTGGCATCGAAGGTGATACGGATCGCTTCGGCGTGACCCGTCTTGCCCGTGTGCACGTCTTCGTAAGTAGGGTTCGAAGTGTTGCCGCCCGTGTAGCCCACTTCCGTTTCGACGATGCCCGGGACCTTGCGAAGAATCTCTTCCATGCCCCAGAAGCATCCACCGGCGAGAACCGCGGTGTCGAAGGTGGTCGCGCATCCGGCTTTGTCTCCCGGTGCTGGCGCCGTACACGAATTGTTCGTCGCGGCTGCACTCACACCCGGCTTCGACTCGGCACCGGTTAGGTATGCGCGGTAGCTGCCGTAGCCTTCTTTCTCGAGATCGGCGAGCGGCACGAAACGGAGCGACGCCGAGTTGATGCAATAACGAAGGCCCGTTCCATTGGCGCCCGTTCGCGGACCGTCCGGGAAGACGTGCCCGAGGTGCGCATTGCCCGCAGCGGATCGCGCTTCGACGCGCGTCATCCCGAGCGTGTCATCGGTCTTCTCGACGACGCGCGACTTGTCGACGGGGCGCGTGAAGCTCGGCCAGCCCGTACCCGACTCGAACTTGTCGTTCGAGGCGAAGAGCGGTTCACCCGTCGTCACGTCGACATAGAGGCCCGCTTCATGGTTGTCCCAAAAGCGATTGCGGAACGGCGGCTCCGTCGCGTCGCGCTGCGTGACCTCGAACTCCATGGAGGAAAGGCGCTCCTTGAGCTCGGCTTCGGTCGGCTTCTTGTACGTCTTCGTGTCCATCGCGCTCTCCGTCGGGGCAATTGGCGTCTTCTGCGACTCCGCCGCGATATGCGGCGTCTCTTCGGAGGAGGTACGCTTGCACGCGATGGTCGCCAAGAGAGCGACGAGCGCTAGAAACGCGAAGATCGTACGGACCGAGAGGAGGGAACGCATTCCCATCAACGTAATGCCGAATCGAGGTCTCGGCGAGTCCCCCACGGTTCTTCGAAAGAGCTCCCGTTTGCTGAAACGGGCGCGTAACGTCCAGCCCGTGAACCGCGGAACCATTGCACTCTTTGTCATTCTTGCGCTCGCCCCAGGCGAAGCCTTCGCCCAAGACGCGGGCGCTGCGGCCGGGACCGATGGCGTCGTCGCCGGGCCGGTGGTGAGGGAGAGCGTTCCGGACGCGAGTCTCACGACGCAAGGCGCCGAAACCGCGCGTCCCGACGCCCGCACGGTCGAGCTCGAATGGCGTCTCTCGCGCCTCGAAGCCGAGATCGCTGCCCGAAAAGTCGCCGACCAAGCTGCCCAAGAAGCGGCGCGAAAGAAGCCAAAGCTCATCTCCGCGGAGCCGGGAAAAGGCATCACCATCCAGGATGAAAAAGGGCGCTCGTCGATGACGATCCGTCCGCGCGTGCAAATCCGCGACACGGTTTCCAAAGACAAGGGTGCCGACGCGACCAATGAGATCAACGTGCGCACGCTGCGTTTCGTCGTGTTTGGCACCGTGCTCGATCCGGCGCTCAAATACTTCGTCCAGCTCGCCTTCGGATCAGGAGACTACGAGAAGGACAACGCTTCGCCGATTTTCGACGCTTTCATCGAATCGACGCACATTCGTGATCTCAACGTTCGCGTGGGGCAATTCTTCGTACCGTTCGATCGCGCGCGAACGACGCGAGAATTTGGGCTCCAATTCGTCGACCGACAGAACGTCGTGCGCGAGCTCTCACTCGATCGCGATGTCGGCATCATGTTCAGCTCCAACGATTTTCTCGGCCAGAAAGGGCGCCTCGGCTACCACCTGTTCGCGGGTGGCGGAGAAGGGCGCAATCGATTCGGGGGACAGAAAGTTGGGCCTCTCGTCGTCGGGCGTCTCGTCGCTCGGCCGTTCGGTCCCTTCGACGACGATCTCGAAGGCGATCTCACGCGCGACAAGAGAGCCCGACTCGCGGTGGGAGTCGCCGGCGCGTACAACTCCGAAACGAATCGACCTTCGAGCACGTTCGGGACGCCCTTCACGCTCGGAACGACGAACTATGCGCATGCTGCGGTCGATGCCGTTTTCAAACTGCGTGGATTTTCGTTCTTCGCCGAAGCGCTCTATCGCCGAGCCAATACCGATCACTTGGATGGCGTGGTCGACACCAAGCCCGTTCGTGAGTGGACCCGTACGGGTTACGGCTACTTCACGCAAGCGGGCATGATGGTGGAAAAGCGCGTCGAAATCGTCGCGCGATGGGAGCAGCTCTTCGTCGACACGACGAGCGATCCGGCGTTCCTGAAAACACAGCGAACGCTCGGCAAGCAAGTGGGCGGCGGCGCGAACCTCTACCTCAACGGGCACTTCTTCAAGATTCAGGCGGACTATTTCTATCAGTTCGGTGATCACCCGAGTGACGGGCGCCACGTCGCAAGGCTGCAGCTCGACGCGACGTTTTGATGAATTGAAACAAGAGCGTCCCCGGGCGGAAGAAACTCCACTTCGAGGCCAATCGCACTTTGGCCGTGGCGCTCGAGCAACGCTGCGAGTGACTCGTAGCCACGCCCAACTGCACGGCTGTTGCGCAACG
>JAHFDV010000222.1 GCA_023248815.1 Myxococcales bacterium | reverse complement strand
GCGCGGCCGCACCACCCCGGCCGACATCACCATCGCCGGAGCTCTCGCCGA
This sequence comes from Myxococcales bacterium, assembly GCA_023248815.1. Lineage (GTDB taxonomy): Bacteria > Myxococcota_A > Polyangia > Polyangiales > Polyangiaceae > JAHFDV01. Next base: position 9,115 of record JAHFDV010000222.1, on the reverse strand, counting down.
CGAAGACGTGATGGCCACGAGCCAACTCGCAGCGCTCAAGGTGAAGACCATCCTCGACATCGTGCAGCAAGAAGTCGGGATTACGGACGACGAAGTCGTGTCGGTGCCGTTCCTCTTCATGTCGGTCGACAGCCATGCCATCGCCTGGCAACCCGGGATGGTGAACGGTGTGTCGGTCGGAAAGGGCCACTTCGGGGCGCCCAAGCCCCACGGGCCGATCATCTCTGGAAAGGACGTCTTCGAGAAAGCATTCGAGGATGCGGCGGGCGCACATGCGACTACGATCGAATGGATTGAAGATTGGGATCTTCTCCACGTCCAAGAAGGAGAGGTGCATTGCGGAAGCAACGTTCTCCGAACGCCCCCTGTGAATGGATTCTGGAAGGTGACCCAATGAAACGCACTCCATTTGCCCTCGGTCTCTCGCTCGTCCTTCTCGTCGGCTCGGCACACGCCGGTGTCGGTATCGTCCGCGGTGTCGAGACGATGCCGAAAGCCGAACGCACGCAGCTCACCTCGAAGGTCGCGACGGCGCGCCGCGAGCAGCCCGCGATCTTCGCCAAGGTCGACGGCGTCCGCGAATCGGTCGCCAAGCTGGACGCGTCGAAGCGTGGACGCCATGCGATCATCTCTCCTGCGCTCGTGGCGCTCGGCAAAGAGGCCGGCCTTCCGCTCATCGAGAAGCTCGCTCTCGGCACCGATGCCCATCCAGACCTCGGAGCGAATGCCTTCGTCGCTTGGCAACTCGGTGTCATCGAAGCGCTCGGCAAGCTTCGTGAAGAACGCGCGGCCTCGGCGTTGAGCGCCATCTTCAAAGGCCCCGAGACGGATGCGGATCTCGTTCGCGCAACGGCCACTGCTCTCGCGCGCATTGGAACGCAAGAGTCCCTCGAGCCGCTCTTCGCTGCCCCCGCCGAAAAGCGTCTCGTCGCGTTCTCTGCTCTCGGCGACGCGCGCAAAGAGGCCTCGGCGAAGTTTCTCGTCGCCGAGCTCGATCGCGCGGGCGATACCGAATCGAAGCGGACCCTCGTCGAAGCGCTTGGTCGTCTCGGCTCCTCGTGGGCGTGGTCGACACCAGCTCTCGTTGCGACGGGCGAAGCGGATCGCGTACGCCATGCGATCGCCGAAGCTCTCGTACGCACCGCTGCAAAGTCGCCTGACCTCAAGAGCGATCTCGAGATGGCGCTCGCGATGGTCGAGCACCCGGATACACGCAAGTTGATCTCGGCCGAGAAATCACGGGCAGACGTGAACGGACAGCGATCACTCGACGCGATCAAGATCGCGTTCTGAAAGTTGCGAGGGAACGTCATCCCACGCGAAACGCGCGCGGGAGGGCTCCCACCATCAACGTGGCGCGATGTCGCTCGCGGCTGATGGTTCGTTCGCGTCACTACCGGCGTCTGCCGGATCGGCTGCGGAGTCTCGAGTCTTGGCGTCGCTCCGCGCGTCATTCGACGCGTCCTTCTCCTCGTCCTCGTCGACGACACTTGCATCGCCTTTGACCGTCGGCCGTGCGTTCGCGTGTGACCCGGCGTCCTCGCGATAGTAGTCGCCGCCATCGGCGCCTCCGCAGGCCTCGAGCAAGATCGCCGGAGCCGCGAGTGCTGCCGCGGTGAGCACTCTGCGCGCGTTTCGTGCGAGCGAGCGTGCAGGAATCACGGGGGTCTGCGCAAACGCGATCTCGCCCGACTTGGCGTCGTAAAGGTACCGAATGCAGAGACGTCCTTCGGTAGACGCGAGCAGGGCGGACGCTTCGCCTTCCTGCATCGCCGAGAGATCGTGAACGACGGTATCGCACTCGGCACAGAGGCGCCGCCGCGCGTCCTTCGCGGTCATCTTCGAGAAGTCGGCACCGCAAGGGAAGCGAAGGGGGGCATTGCGCGCGAGCATTGCAGACGGAAGAGCAAAGGGCGTTCCACGCAGGCGGCACTCGAAATCTCGGGCAATTGCGCGCCGCGCGAACGCTTGCGTATGACACCCTTGTCGTGATCGGCGTCAGCCTCGGAACAGGCGAAGCTGTCGTGGATCCGTAGGCGCAACGGATCGCGGCGCGCTCCGTTTCCGTGAATAGGCGAGGTGAGACCGCCGTTCGCCCGTTTCTCTGGCGTCATCCATGACCGTTCGCCCTCCGAGCTCTTCTTTCTTGGCGTGCTCTTCTTGCAGGAGCCCTTCGAAGTCGACGTCGCGCACGACAGGTTCGAGCGCTCGCGCGCGATCGTCGAGCGCACGGAGCGCGCTCAGGCGGTCCTCGTTACCGAGCTTTGCACGCGACACGGCGTCTTTGAGCACGCGCAGTGTCTCGTCGTAGACCTTCAAAGGAACGGCGTAGGGAAAGCCGTCCTTGCCTCCGTGCGCGAGCGAGAAGCGCGCAGGATCGGAAAATCGCGAGGGTGCGCCGTGAATCACCTCGGCAACGTTTGCGAGTGCGAAGACGGTTCGCGCGCCCACACCCTTCGTCAAAAGCAGGGATTCGTAGTCGTCTGGCGCACTTTCGGCAGCCGCGAGCAACGTTGCGCCCAGACGCCTCATCGAAACGTCATCGCGTCGCACGTCGTGGTGATCGGGCAAGTCCAGATGAGGGAGAGAAGCGGTGCTGGGCGCGCCTTCGGCGACACTCTGGCGAAGCTTCGCCACTTCATCGAGGACGCGATCGGGTCGTTGGAGCAGGACGAGCTGCGCCGCCTTGGAGGCCCTGGCGCGTGCGTCGGTCATGTTCAAGAGGAGCTCTTTCGTTCGTGAGCCTTCGATCGCGGCGTGCGGCTCTTCGACGAAGCTCTTCACGTCGTCGGAGAGCCAATGATAGCGCCGCGCCAACCGATCCTCCTCGTGCATGCCTTGCTGCACGACCGTCCAAGAGCCGCTCTTGGATACGATGAACCCGTGAAGATAGAGCGAATACCCATCTTGAATGGCGGCGCTATCGACTTTGGCGACGAGTCGGCTCGCACGCGAAAGCGCCGCACCATCGAGTCCTGTCGTCTCTGCTACCGCCCGAAGCTCGTCCGGGGTCCTTCGAGACGCATTGCCGCGCCCGCCGCACACGTATAGCCCGAGCTCATGAGAGACGGGAGCAAGACCGCGCTTCAATGAGCCCAAAACCGACGTGGTGATGCCCGAAGAGTGCCAGTCCATTCCCATGACGGCACCGAACGACTGAAACCAGAAAGGATGCGCGATCCGGCGCAGGAATTCGTCCGCGCCGTAGTGCAAGACGATCGCCTCGGTGATGATCCGACCGAGGCGCGTCATTCGTTGAGCCAGCCACGGCGGGACGTGGCCGCCGTGAAGTGGAAGAGATGCGCTTCCCGTGCGCGGCATGAGAGCAGCGTAGTGGCACAACGCCGAGCTCGCGAGTCCGTTCGAACGCGCCTCCGCGCAGTTCGGGAACGCGGCGGAGAGCTGTGGCATCCCGAGTCGACTGTGGCGACTTGCCGCGCACGTGCGAGCTAGCGTGCCTTCTCCTAGCTGCTCTTCTTCTTCGTCGTCTTGCGCTTCGCGGAGCTCTTCTTCGTGGGGCTCTTCTTCTTCTTCTTCTTCTTCGCGGACTTTTTCTTCGAGGCGCTCTTCTGCTTTGGAACCTTTGCGCCGCTTTCACGCGCTTCGGATAGACCGATCGCGATTGCTTGCTTCTTGCTCGTCACCTTCTTCCCGGAACCACCCGACTTCAGCGTGCCGTGCTTTCGCTCGTGCATCGCCCTTTCCACTTTCTCACTCGCCTTCTTTCCGTAGCGACGTTTGGATGTTTTCTTTGCAGCCATGACTTCTCCTTTGCTGAGATGACCTCGCAATTGTCGTGCCTAAGAAAGACGCGCGACTTTGCTCGAGCTCTTGGGCGCCTTCCGATGACGGCGCTTCTCCGTCGATGATTTCGCGACCGGGCGCACGCGCTCTGCGAACTCCTCTGCAGAAAGCGTGTTCAATACATCTTTCGCGGCCAAGCCCGCGCGGTCCGCGATCATCACGCCCGTGCGCAAGTGGCGGTAGTCGCGCGTCGAGTGCGCGTCGACGGAGATGACGAACGGAATCCCCAGGCGCTTTGCTTTCTTCGCGACGTCTGGCGGTAGATCGAGCCGATGTGGGTCGCCGTTGAGCTCGATCGCCACGCGCTCCTCCGCAGCCACTTCCAGAATGAAGTCGATGTCGACATCAATCGCTGGGCGTCGCAAGAGGAGCCGTCCGAGCGCATGGCCCCAAATCTTGAAGAGGGGATGGCGCAAGGCCCGAACGACTCGCTCCGTCATATTCCTGCGGTCCAGTCGATAACGATTGTGAATGCTGGCCACGATGACATCGAGCTTCTCGAGAATGTCGTCGGGATAGTCGAGTGAACCGTCCCGCAGGATGTCGCTCTCGGTGCCGCGAAAGATGCGGACCTTCGTCGTCTCCTGCACGCGCTCGATCTCGTCCCACTGCTTTTTTAGCCGGTCGATCTGGACGCCGTTCGCGTAAAAGGCGGTCGGAGAATGATCGGTCACAGTGATGTATTCGAGCCCCGCCTTTTCCGCGGCCCGCACCATCTCTTCGAGCGTGGCTCTTCCGTCGGAATAGACCGTGTGGCAATGAACGGCGCCGCGGATGTCTTCGAGCGCGACGAGCTTCTTTCGCGAAGGCGGTCCCAACAGCTTCCGAAGGGCGCGCTCTCTTCCGTTCTCCGTTGCTATCGTGAGGGTCGCAATTTTGCCGTCGTAAAGCGTGGATACGAGCACTGTGCCCACGGGCGACGTCTTCTTCTCGATCTCGTCGACTAGCTTCGATGACTCGAAGCGCTTTGCGATCGCGTCTGCGTCGGGACCCGTGGCCAAGAGATCGACACTTTGCACCGTCTCCTTTCCTCTCGCGGCGTCACCGACGAGGTCGACGCTGCGTACCGCCTTGTTCGAGCGCATGAACGCGATGAGCGCATCGCTCGTCTCGAGGGCATCGACGAGCAGCATCTCTCCCTCTTCTCCGAGCGAAGGGCGCTTCTTACGTGCTCGCCTTGGCTTGGCGTCGACCTCGGCGCCGCGCTCGTTCTCGAGCTTGCTCAGCCACTCTGACGTACCGGTTTTGGCGAGCTGCGTAATCTCGCGTGCGATGCTCTCGCCAATACCAGGCAGGTCCGTGAGGTGCTCAGTCTCTACGAGCCGCGCAAGATTGCCACGGTAGGCCTCGAGCGCATCGGCAGCTCTGAGGAACGCTCGAGCGCGATAACGCTCCTTGGGGCCCGTCCCAATCAGAGCGCCGATTCGCCGAAGCTTTTCGGCAACGGCAAAGGTCGTGGCGGGCGAAGCGCTCATCACGCCGCTCGGTAGTGCCCCTCGACGTGCGTTCCGTCGGCGCGAGTGTAGCCGCCCACCCAGATCCTCGAGCGAGATCTGGTCTTCGGGCGCCCATGCGAATCAGAGCGCGTGAACTTGTTCGTTCGTGCACGATCTCCTCCTCGACGGTTGACAGAGGCGCGTTCCATTTTCCAATTCGATCGTTTTCGCGTAGCCATTTTCCAATCTCCTTGGTCGATCCATGCAGCAAGTTGCACGCCAGTCTGTGGCGCCTGCACTGACGTGTGCCCCCCGGAAATGGCGAGGTGCTTCGACGAACATACGCACGCGTCTTGCATCACGTAGGTCATGCCCGAGAAGCGGAGAGTGAAAGGGTCGGAGAAAGCCATGCGCGCTGCCGCAGCGAAAAAGTCCCGCCCGTCGCGCCCGCAGCTCTTCATCGGCACTGCGGGATGGACCGTTCCGCGCGAGCACCAAAGATCGTTCGCGCGTGAGGGGAAAACCCCAAGCAGTGCATCGGGTCTCGAGCGCTACGCCAGCGCTCTACGGTGCGCGGAGATCAACACGACCTTCTATCGTCGGCACAAGCCCGGCACATTCGAGCGGTGGCGCGACTCCGTGCCCGAAGACTTCGAGTTTGCCGTCAAGATGCCGGGCGCCATCACGCACGAGACGAACCTGAGCTCACCGCGCGCTGCGCTGGATGAATTCTTGGGTGACGTCCGTCATCTCGGAAAGAAGCTCGGGCCGATTCTCGTTCAGCTGCCGCCGAGCGCGGTGTTCGATGCGCGTCGGTGCGGGACATTTTTTCGGATCTTGCGCGATCTTCATGCGGGACCCATCGCGTGCGAACCACGCCACGAGAGTTGGTACGAGGAACGCGTCTCCGAGCTCTTTGCGCGTCACGATATCGCTCGCGTCGTCGCAGATCCCGCGCGGCCACACGGAGCGAGTGAACCTGCAGGCTCGAAGGCACTCGTCTATTTGCGTCTCCACGGAAGCCCGCGGCGCTACTGGTCTCCGTACGATCATCGTCGTCTAGAAGAGTGGGCGGAGTCGATCGCACGTGCCCCGAAGCGATCGGTCGTCTGGTGCGTCTTCGACAATACGGCGTCCGGCGCCGCTGCCGGCGACGCGCTAAAGCTCCTAAAAATCATGAAGAGGCGCTCGAGGGGGAAGGGAAGGGCGCTCCGCGAAGGTAAGAAACTCCCTTAATCGAAGATGGATGGGTCGCGGGAGCGCCCGAGCCAGACCCGGAAATCCGTGCAACAATGCGCTCATCGCATGAAAGCTTTTCACGCCGCCCTCCTTCTCGCGACGCTTGCCAGTACGACATCTCTTCTCGTCGCATCATGTGCGAACAGTGAAAACGATAGCGCTCCCCCCGATGCAGCCGCCGACGCCGGCGCGTCTGAGGATGCAGACCTCGTTTCGGATACGTCGCAGCCGAAGGTGGACGCTGGCACGGACGCCGCGCTGCCAATTACGACGAAGTGCAAAGACGATCTCCCTGGGCGCGCCGTCGTCGTCGGCGTCGATGGAGCGAAGGACGAAATTCGTTTCTTCACGCATACGGGCGGAAAGCTCATCGACAACAACCTGAGCTTCACCGGGCTCGAGAACCCGAGCAAAGTTGCCGTGCGCGCCGACGGTCGAGAAGCGGCGATCGCCTGGGGCGGTTTCAACGTCGGCCAGTACGGTGTCGTCGTCTATTCGTTCGAGAAGGATGGGACATCACCCACGCTCGTGAAAGTCGTCACCCTCGGCTCGGGACTCCTTCCCTATGCCATTACGTACGTAGGTAACGACCGGCTGCTGGTCGCGTACTCCGGCGGGACGACGCACACGCTCGTCACGGTCGATCGCAGTGCATCGACCTTCGTAGAGACGTCTCGCATCGCGGGTCCGGGCAACTTCACGTATGCGCTCGGCGGGCGAGCGAAGACGGGGACGGCGGTGCTCGCGCGAACGGAGCTCAGTGTCGACAAGGTCTCGTATCTTCATCTCGTCGCGCCGAACGACGCGGGAGCCTTCGTATCGAGCGGCACCGTGGATCAAGTCGATCCATCGTCGATCGACATGCGCATGCACCCAAACGAGCTCTTCGCGTACAGCCAGACGGGTAACCCCGTCGACAAGCCGACGAACTTCATGCTCAACGTGACGGGCATCATCCACGTCTCGCAAATCGACGCGACGGGCGTCAGCCAGCTCCAGGATCGAACGACACCGCGCGAAGGGAATCGTCTCGCGATCGATCCGCAAGGGCGCTTCATCGTCCTCGAGGGCAACGTGTACACGCAGGGCATCGGGCAGACCCCCGCTGTCAAGTCGCACGCGTTCAACACGGCCCCGTTGGGCGCGGATGGAAAGCTCGGAGCGTTCATGCCCGAGTCGTTGAACCTCCCGGGACTTATCATCGACGACATGCTCGTGACGCCGTCCGGTCACATGCTCGTGGGGGTCTCGAAGGACGCGACCGTGCGCGCACTTCTAGTGATGGCGCAGATCAGCCCCGGCGACTGGCAAGTTTGCGAGGAACACGTGCTCACGGGCTCCGCGACCATCGCGATGGGCGCGCCCTGACGAGCGGAGCCAATTTCCACAGCGGATAGCGAGACTTCGCGCTGCTCGAACAGCGATCCGGGGCAGAGGTATCTCAAGGCGAGCACCTACGGCGTCTGGTCGCTCGGCCTCGATCTCGAGATCACGCTAGTTTTATCGGACTCAGAACGTACAGCTCGGGTGCGCGCCCTTGAAGCACTCTTCGACCTCGGCGCAGTCCCTCGCGAAGCATCCCTCGTAGGTCACGCGAATCTTGTTGCTGAAGAGCGCCGCTTCGTCCTGGCAGTACTTGTCGCTGAAGTTGCAATCCGTTGCGCGCGCATCGCACTTGTCGACGAACTCTTTCGTTGCCTTGTCCTTCAGCGCTTCGTTTGCTGCCGATCGCAGACACTTGCTCTCTCTCGCCTCATTGCACGCGCGCGATGACAGGCACGTGAGAATCTGATCTCGCACTTCGGTCGTGAAAATATCCGTGTAACACGCGAGGTCTTGCGAGCAGTCGTCCGGCTTGTCGGCGCCGTTGCTGCCGCATTCGGTGTTTCGCGTGGCGCATAGTTCTCCGTAGGTCGGAGCGGGCGCGGGATCGTCTCCGCAAGCGAGGACGAGAAACGTGGGCACGAAGAGGAGCACGTATTTCATCCAATGGGTCTAACACCGGTTTCCGTTCCTGGCCGAGCGCATCCGCTCTCCGTGTGAACGAATGAATCCGCATGCACCTCCCGCCGCCTATTTTTCAGTGAAACAGCCCATCGACGTTCGGGCACGATCGTTCGACGCTAGAAGCCCCGTTGCGGAAGCGTAAAACCCCAGCCGAGGACGCAGACGTCGGCTAAGACATTACGGTGTCTGCCACCGCCCCCTATCGAGCACCTGTCGACGAGCCCATCACGCGTGAGGAAGAGCTCGCACGGTTGACCATCCAGCGCGTCGTCACGAAGACCGAGACCGTGCATTGGGGAGGAGCTCCGGCGGAAGGAATCGTCTTACGTGATCTCCTGAAGACCGCACTCTTTCTTCCGGTCGTCGTTTGGTTCGCAGCCTCGCGGGTTCCTGCGCATCTCCGCGGCACGACGGACGGTTGGATCGCGGCAGGCTTTCTCGAGTTCGCAGGGATCGCGCTCTTCGCTCTGGCAACGCTCGCGTTCTTTGCGTCGCGTCGGTTGGGTAAAACATACGGCATTACGAAGTACCGGCTGATCGCCGTCGGCCCCGGCGCGCAAATCCATTCCTACTGGCTCGATCGAGTCGAGAGCGAGCGCGTTGTTTCTCGCCCCGACGGGATCGGGTCC
>JAHFDV010000628.1 GCA_023248815.1 Myxococcales bacterium | reverse complement strand
AGGATGCCTTTTTGGGCAGCGGCCTTCGTGGTGTAGCCCTGCGACGAGAGGACGATTTCGCCGTTGGCGGCGCGAAGACGGAAGTACGTCTTGTGGTCGTCGCCGACCGACGTCTCGAACGCGACATGCTTGCTCGCGGGGACGGGGAGCGCCGAGATCACCTTGGAGATGCTCTTGACGACGGAAGCGACCGCGCGACGTGCACTCGACGGCGAAGCGAACGTCTCGCTCGTGGCGATGATCTCGTTATTTTGCGCGACGAGGTTGAAGTACGGCTCGCCCGTCGAAGCGATTTCGATGGAGAAGTTTTCGTCGTCGACGCCGTTGGCGAGAACGGCCTTGATGCCGTTTTCTGCAGCGCGCGCGCTCTTGTAGCCTTGCGAATGCAGAACGACTTGGCCGTTGTTCGCGATGAGGTGGAAGTACGTGAGGCCGTTGCCGCCGACGAACGTTTCGAACGTTGCGGGGGACGAGCTGACGAGCTCTGCGGAGTCATCCTGCACTTCTTCTCCCGACTCAACGCTGCAGGCCATGAGGGAAAGGGGGAAGACACAGGCGAAGACGACACTGAGGAGCGATTTCATTTTCTTGGATCCAATCTGTTCACAAGGTTCCTGGCTCACGAGCCGAAGAGGAAGTCCGCGCCGAGAAGGAGCGAGCGACTCTTTAGCCATCGTCACTGTCGCGAGAAAGACGCGGACCCGCGGGAGCGAGTGGGCGAAGACGCGATAGCGAGAACGGGACCGATGTTGGATTCGCCCCGCTTTCGCGAGAGGCGCGCCACAAACCGAAAACCCGTGAGACGAGGAGACATCACTTTCGTGATGTGGGCCCCTCCTGGCTCCCTCAATAGGGCGGTCCGGAAGACACCTTTCGCGCGGCAGAACCGCGACGCAGGGAGACAATTACCACCTTCATCGGGGGGCGCAAGACGAAATGGGGCATCCGCACATACATTTCGTCAACTGAACGTGATCGCCGGCGTTTTCACGCTCGTGCTCAATTTCTCGGGCGAATGGACGGTCGCTTCAGCCCGCTGTTCAGGTCGAAGTGGTCTCCACGGCCGCGGTCTCGGGCACCTTCGGACGGAAGAGTCGGATGCCGAGCTCGAGGACCGTGAGCGCGAGGACCGTGAGCGCAACGATCCACGAGACATCGTATTCGCGACGCCCGTCTCCTGCGTTGACCTGAGAAGGTTGAAGCGAAAGCGGGCGCGGACGAAGCGCCATCTCTTTGCGTACGGCGGTAGCCGCGCGCTCGTCTTGGCGACCATCGGCGTGCTTCACGACGACGCGGCCGATGCGCTCGGCAGCGACGCGGCTTCCTGCGCGCTGCGGCGTGATCGAAACGTGATCCTTCGGATCTCCCTTCACGACGTCGTCGAAGCTCCACGCGCCGCCGACCTCCACGACTTCCTCGTCGTGTTTGCGGCGCACGATCTCGAACCACTCGTCGAGCATCGAAAGAAAGCCGGGGCGAAGCGCCACGTCGGAAACGTCGATGTCGAAGGGAAGCGACAAGAACCACACCTCGCCTTCGCCGAGCACGCGCTTCACGAGGAAAGGCGCGCCGTCGTCCCAGGAGAGCAGCGTCGTCAGATGCGTCACGTCGTCCGTGCCGAAGACGGTGACGGAGCTCGGGCTGAGATCTCCGAAGGACGCCGCGGCTTCCGGGAGCACCGCGCCTTCGCGTTTGATCGTTTTGGCGCTGGTTTTTACGTAGTGGAGAGGCTCGTCGAGAAACGGCGTGAAGGCCGAACCGATGGCAGGCTTGCCGCTCGCATGACCGAGACCGATGAAGAGGACACCGCCCTGCTTCACGTACGCTTCGAGAAGTGCGCGCTCTTCGGGGGTGAATCCCGGCGGATCGTCGAGCGCAACGGCCGCGTGCTCTTTGATCTCTTCGAGGCGATCTGGAAGGGTCGAGAGAGGGACGAAGGCAAAGGGCGAATGAAGCGCACTGCCCGCGCGCTCGATGGGTTCGATCTTCTTCGCCGTTCCCTCACGGCGATCGGCAACGACACCGATCGAGACGCGGCCCTTCGAAGAGAGAACCGGCGCGACGTCGTCGGCCGCGAGGGCGTCTCCCGGAGCAATCGCGACGGTCAGATCTTTTCCTTCTTCGGTCGATGCGAGCACGCGTTCGACTGCAAGCGGGCCACGCGCATCGCCAATGGCATCGACGAGAGGAATCGAAGCGACGACGCGCGTTCCTTTCTTGAGCTCGAGCTTCTTGTCTTTGGTGAACGTCGCATCCGAGCATTGGACGGCGACGCGCACTTCGTTGCCGATGCGACGCGCACTGACGATGCCGCAGTCGGGAAGGTCTCCGGCGAGATTAGAGATGGGCGCGACGATGTGGAGCTCCTTGTCGTCGACGAGCGGCGCATCGCTTCCAGACCCATCGGCGAGATCCGAAAACACAGCGATTTGTCGATCCGTTTGCGGGAGCACGCGCACGAGACTCTTCGAGAGCTCCATGGCGCCATCGAGATCCGTTCCGCGGTCCGTCTCCTCGAGCGCGCGTACGGTCTCCCGCGCAGCCGCCGTGTCGTTCGTAGCCGCGAGCAAGACGCGCGCCGGGCGGCTCGCGAGAATGACGGCGACCGAATCGCCCTCTTGCAACGATCCAATGAGCTCGAGCGCGCCAGCTTTGGCGCGGGCAAAACGGCTCGTACCGCGGTCCGTGGCGCGCATGCTCATCGAGTCGTCGAGAAGAATCGCGACTCCAACCGAAGCTCCGCGATCGCGATCGATTCCCACGCGCGAGCAGCGGACGAACGGGCTCGCTCCGAGCGCCGCGAGCGCGAGCACCGAAAGAATGCGCAAGAGGAGCAGGGACTTGTCTTCGAGCTGGCTGCGTCGACGCTCTTCGGTGCGCGAGGTCTCGACGAGCTGGGTGCCCGCGAATTCTGCGATCTTCGATTTGCGTCGCTTCAAGCGATGCGCGAGAAACGGCAGCGCGACGAAGACGCCGACGAACAGCGCGAGAGCAGCGGCGAATCTCATCGAGCGCGCCTCACCGCACCGCTCGCAAAATGCGTCGCGCGACTTCGATCGGCTCTTCGCTCGTCGAGAGCGTCACGAGCGCGCCGTTCTTTGCCTCGAGACGTACGCGCCAGCGTGCCTGAAGCTCCGTGAGACGCGAGGCGTAGACCTTGCCCGCATC